>CAYNJS010000075.1:0-2641 GCA_964397635.1 uncultured Gammaproteobacteria bacterium | reverse complement strand
TTTTTCTAGATTGGCAATATTATCGTGAATATCAGAGATAATAGCGAATTTCATAAGTTTTTTATTCTGTCATTCCTGCGAAGGCAGGAATCTATAAATTAATAGATTTCGGATAAATTTTAATAAAATTTTCCGGAATGACATTTAGTATGTTAATATGTTAGTATGTTAAAATGTTTAAATGATTTATATGGATTACCCAAATTTATTATACGAAAACAAATTATGGAACAATGGGGTTAAATTAATTGCCGGGGTGGATGAGGCTGGTCGTGGTGCTTGGGCCGGACCAGTTGTGGCCGGTGCTGTAGTTTTGCCAGAGGATATTAGCATCCCTGAGCTTAAAGACTCTAAGCTGTTAACCCCTAAAAAAAGAGATTTTTTATATGATGTTATTATTGAAAAATCTTTATATTGGTCAGTTGGTATTGTGGGATCAGATATTATCGATATGTATGGAATTTCAGAGGCCAACCAAGAAGCAGTCAATAAGTCGGTGGCTGGGCTAAAGGTAAGGCCGGAATTTTTACTTATAGATTTTTTGCCTAAAAAGAAAGTCGAGATAATTAATAATCTCCCTCATCAATTGATAATAAAGGGAGATAAAAAAGTTGTCTCTATTGCAGCTGCTTCAATTATCGCTAAAGTTACTCGGGATCGAATGATGAGCGATTATGAAGAAAAATTTTCAGATTATGGATTTGGCTCACATAAGGGTTATGGAACCAAAAAACATAAAGAAGCTATTTTTACTAATGGCCTTTGTCCAATCCATCGACGATCTTACAAGCCGATGAGTGAAATTATTTAACAGGGTCATTACCTCCTTTGTTGAAAGGATTGCATCTAATAATTCTCCACATTGCCATTATCCCGCCTTTAATAATCCCATATTTTTCAATTGCCTTATAACCATAGTTTGAACAAGTGGGATTAAACCGGCAATATCCATGGGGAAAAAACGCTTTTATCGGACTATGGTCCGGTGATAGCGTTTTTTGATATATTTTAATTGCTTTTAAAATTATTTTTCTAGGAAAATGGCTCAAATAATTTATTAATTGATTTTGCTTCATATGAAAATATAAAAAATTAGGGTTGACAAAAAGCCAGATACATGTATAATACTACAGCATTCCTTAGTAATCAATACTTAGCAGAATGCCAAACTAAGGAGTAAAAATGAAGAAACAAAAAGTGAAGAAAGCAGTGAAGAAAAGTGTGGGCGTTACATGTATATGCGATCCAACTAAAAGAACCTTCTACGGAAGGGCCGGTGGAGGCACCTATATAATACAGGATCCTTGTAGGTGTAAGCCGAGATGATTAAAAAAATTTTTACTTCCATTCTTGAGTAAGCCGAGACAGAAAATGTTTCGGTTTTTAAATTTTATTAATGGTGGTATAATTTAGTTATAATTTTTAAAAATATTTATATATGGGATATAAAAAGAAATCTATTCAATTACATAAAAAAAATAAAGGCAAAATTGAAATTAAATCTAAGGTTACGGTTCAAGGCCGTGATGATTTATCAATGGTATATACGCCGGGAGTAGCCGGACCAAGCAAAGAAATAGCTAAAGACAAAAAGAAAGCGTACGAGCTAACAATGAAGGGAAATTTTGTCGGGATAGTTAGTGATGGTTCAGCTGTACTGGGATTAGGTAATATTGGCCCAGAAGCAGCTTTGCCTGTAATGGAAGGCAAAGCAGTAATTTTTAAAAAATTTGTCGGGCTTGATGCTTTTCCTGTTTGCCTTGATACTCAAGAGATTGAAGAAATTGTAAAAACAGTAAAATATTTAGCGCCAAATTTTGCGGCTATAAATCTGGAGGATATTTCTGCGCCAAGATGTTTTGAAATAGAGGAGCAATTGCAAAACATTGGCATTCCAGTAATGCATGATGATCAACACGGAACAGCGGTTGTTGTTTTTGCCGGGCTTATTAATGCATTAAAGGTAGTAAAAAAAGATTTAAAAAAAGTTAAAGTAGTGATAGCCGGGGCTGGAGCAGCTGGGGTAGCTATTTTAAAATTATTAAAAGGAGCCGGAATGAAGAATGTTTTAGTTTGTGATAGCAAGGGAATTATTTGCTCGCACAGAAAAGATATAGTTAAAAATTCCTATAAACAAAGAATAATAAAAATCACTAATGGAAGAAATAAGTGCGGATATTTAAAAGACGCTTTAGATGGAACAGATGTATTTATTGGTGTATCTGGACCTAATATATTAAAGAAGGAATGGATTAAAAATATGAACGATAAGCCAATTATCTTTGCTATGGCTAACCCGAATCCGGAAATTATTCCGGAAGATGCAATTGAAGGCGGAGCCTATATTATAGCAACTGGAAGATCTGATTATTCAAATCAAATTAACAATGCTCTTGCTTACCCGGGGATTTTTAAAGGAGCAATTGAAGCCAGGGCAAAAAAAATAATACCAAAAATGAAACTAGCTGCAAGCTATGCAATTGCCGATTTAGTAAAAAAACCAAGTAGAAAAAATATTATCCCAAGCATATTAAACAAAAAAGCTCATGAGGCAGTTATTAGGGCGGTTAAAAAGGCAGTTAAATAAAGGCTCTGTGTCAAAACCGGTGGTAGTTATTTTCTCATTTTATCCTTATTAAAT
>CAYNJS010000074.1:0-3027 GCA_964397635.1 uncultured Gammaproteobacteria bacterium | reverse complement strand
AATTTTAGCTCTTAAATAGAGTTTTGCGCCACCGTTAATATTATAGAGCCAAAAATGTTTGACTAAAACTAAAATATCTACTAAACTACATAAAGACCTACTACTTACCAAATTTGTAGTAGGTTTAAACGTAGTGAAATTCCTGCCTGCCGACAGGCAAAGGTAGGCACATCAGCCTTATGCCGGAGTGGTGAAATTGGTAGACACGCTGGTCTTAGGAACCAGTGCCGCAAGGCGTGGAGGTTCAAGTCCTCTCTCCGGCACAAAGCTTCTGCCTTACGATAAATTATATAAAAATATGCCTGGGTGGTGGAACTGGTAGACACGAGAGACTTAAAATCTCTTGGGAGCAATCCTGTGCGAGTTCGAGTCTCGCCCCAGGCACCAATTATTAGTTAGTAGTTGGTAGTCCTAATAAGTTTAAAGTCCTACTTACTACTCACTACAAACTACTCATTAATTAGGCAGGGTAGCTCAGGCCTGCCCAGCACCACTTATAAATATATATCTTTGGCAGGGTAGCTCAGCTGGTTAGAGCGCAGCACTCATAACGCTGAGGTCGCGAGTTCAAGTCTCGCCCCTGCTACAAAAAAACCATTCTTAATTCTTATAAGTGGTGCTGGGTGAAGTTAGAGCGCGACACTCATAACGCTGAGGTCGCGAGTTCAAGCCTCTCCCCTGCTACAATTATCGCACAAAATAAAACCGAGCTTATAATGCTCGGTTTTATTTTAGTTATATGTTACGCGTTACAAGTTCTAGAACCTTAAAATCTTCTTAAACTTTTTATCGTTCTTATAGTCGCCTATTATAGCTAAATTTAACTTACTGTTTACAAAAATATCCCTGGCAATATCTTGAATATCTTTTGTTGTAACCTTATCTATTTTCTTAAAATTATCCTTTAAAGTAGATATTTCGTTGAGTAAAATTTCCTGGGAAGCAAAAAAGCTTGCTATCTGATCAGATGTTTCCAGGCCAATAGAACTAATTCCCTTTATATAATCTTTAGCCTTTTTTAGCTCTTCACTACCAACCCCTTTGTCTGCTATTTTTTTATACTCTTTTAAAATAATTTTTATACCTTCTTCTATCTTACTCTTATCAACTCCTGCTTGAGTAACTAAATAACCCTCATCAACATAAGATTCTTGGCTCGAACGAACATAATAAGCCAAACCTCTCTTTTCTCTGACTTCAATAAATAATCTTGAGCTCATATTTCCCCCTAAAATTACACTAAGCAATTTTAAAGCGTGTTTTTTCTTATTCTTTAAGCCATGAGATCTAACTCCCAGACATATATGAGCCTGGTCTGTTTTTTTATTATGGATTAAAAGTTGGGGATTTTTTTGCTTATTTTTAAATTCTATAATATCTTGATTTTTTGCCTCTCCCCTCTTTGCTTTATTAAAAAACTTTTCTATTTTATTTTTAGATTTTTTTACTTTGCTTTCTTTTCCAGCTACACAAACAACAATATTCTTAGCCCTGTATCTACTATTTAAATAATCCAAAAAATCCTTTCGTTTAAAATTTAAAATATTTTTATCTGTTCCAATTATAAGTTGTCCCAATGAGCTTTTTCCATATAATAATTTTTCAAATAAATCACCCACATAATGCATCGGCGTATCCTGGACCATCTTCATCTCCTCTAAAATAACCCCTCGTTCTCTGTTTATTTCTTTTGAGTCAAATTTAGAGCTTAACAAAATATCAGAGATAACATCTAAAGACAAATCCAAGTGTTTAGCATCTGTTTTAATATAAAAACCTGTTACTTCTTTACCTGTAAATGCATTATAGTTTGCTCCTATTTTATCAAGCTCAGTTGAAATAGAAAGGGTGCTACCTCTCTTTTTTGTCCCTTTAAAAAACATATGCTCTAAAAAGTGAGACATACCGTTTAATTTAACGCTTTCATGTCTTGATCCTGTTCCAACAACTACCAGAACCGTTACGGTATTGGTACTTTTAATTGGAGCTAAAATTAATCTTAAATTATTTTTTAAAGTTATTTTTTTATGCATATATTATAATCTTGATTATTCAAATGATGGTTTTTTATTTTTTATCTTTGCAGCCAGTAAAAACAACAAAGCAATTACACAAATTACAACTACTTCTCTCCAGGGAAATGCCCAGAACTGACCAGTCAAAACACTTTCCTCACCATCGCCGTCTATTGTTTTAGCAACAACCAAATATTTACCCATTAAATAATTTCTATCCCACTTTTGATTTAAAGAAATTTTCGATCCTGGTAATACATTTTTTTCTTCGACTTCTAAAGTTTTAACTTTTTTATTTAAAATATTAAAAATCTCTACCTCACCAGCTGTTCTATAATGGATCTTCCCTGTATTTTCAAATTCCATTCCAAACTCAACCGGACCATAATAAACATTTTCAGGAACAATCAAGCTTTTAATCTCACCACCACGAAGCATTGCATTGCTGTCCTGCTTTTCAACCCCCAATAAAATCAAACTGTCGCCGCTTCTAAATAAATCATTATTTTCATTTCTTCCTGAAAAATAAATAGCTGCATAATACCCTTTATTTTCAACTATTTGAGGAACTGTAACTAAAAAAGTTGCCCTATTCTCTTCCCCCGGACTTAAATCAAAAACCGGGGAATTTAAAGACTTTAGCCAAGAATTAATTAATGGATTATCCTCGCTTTCAAATAATTCAATTTCTCTGCCATCACTAGTAAATCTAAAACTTTTAATCACAGCCTCAACATTAAGGTTCTCCTGGGTTTCGTTTTTTACTTTAAAATAAAAATGATCAGCTCCGCCTGGCACTAAATTTATCTCTTGTACATCATTATCAATAACCAATCCATCAGCTAAAACTGAGCTAGCGGTAAATAAAAAAATAAAAATAGAAAGTGTAAATATTTTTTTCATTGGTTTTAATTTAATAATTATTTATGGCGTGATATCTATAATCTTATTTTAACATACTTTTTCTAAGACTTCACGCAAACTGCCAAACTTTTTAGTTACAGTTCCTCAA
>CAYNJS010000073.1:0-3103 GCA_964397635.1 uncultured Gammaproteobacteria bacterium | reverse complement strand
CAATAAATCCAGCTCCACCGGTAATTAAAAATTTTTCTTTATCACCACCTTTTGACCAAGTTAATGTTTTTTCTATTCCTTCTTCTAAAGATATTTTAGAATTCCAACCCAAAACATTCTTAGCTTTAGTTGCATCCAGTACACTTCTTTTAATGTCTCCGACTCTTTCTGGCTCAAACTTTCTTTCAATTTTCTTTCCTAATTTTTGTTCAATAATTCTAATTAGATCCAACATATTGGTTTCTTCTCCTGAGCCAATATTAAACTCTCCAACTTGATCGGTTTTGATGGCCAGTAAGAAAGCGCTAACTATATCACCAACATAAACAAAGTCTCTTGTTTGCAAGCCATTACCATAAATAGTGGTTTTTTTATTATTAACTGCATTGTCAATAAAAATAGCAGTAACCCCTGCTTCGCCACCCTTAAACTGTCTTGGGCCGTAAGCATTAGCTGGTCTAAGTGAAATATATTCTAGGCCAAATGTTTTGTAGTAATAATTTAAATATTTTTCAAAAGTTAATTTATTGACTCCATAGGGAGAAAGTGGAAAAGTTGGAGTATTCTCTGTTGCGGGATCACCTTCAACCTCACCGTATAACGCTCCTCCGGTTGAAGCGAAAATTATTTTTTTAACATTATTATTTTTACAATTTTCTAAAATATTTAATCCACCCGAAACATTTATTTTATTGTCAAAGTCTGGATCTAGGACAGACTTTCTCACATCGATTTGAGCGGCTAAATGAAAAACATATTTTGGTTTTTCTGTGCCAAAAATTTTATCAAGATTTTCTTTATCTGTAATGTCAACTTCATAAAATTTGGCTTTATCATTTATATATTCTTTTTTTCCACTAGATAAATTATCAACCACTACGACTTCATGACCTTCCCTTATTAAAGCGTCTACTAAATTAGAACCAATAAAACCCGCCCCACCGGTTACCAGTGACTTAATATTTTTTGGAGTTTCTGGTTTTTGATCAAAAGAAAAATCAGAAGAAATATTTTCTTCTTTTTTAATATCTTGGACAACTTCTTCAAAATCTGTTTCACTAATACCAGACATTATAACTGCCTCTTCTTTATTAATAAAACCATCTTCTAGAAGTTTTTTAATTGTGTCCATTTTCTTTTCTGTTTTTGGATCTAAATTTAACATAAACGTTAAATCAATATTAACTAAAAATATATAAAAGTCAAGGGGTCACAGATAAAATACAGAAATAAAAAAGGGCTTTAAAAGCCCCCTCCCCTTGTTTTTATATAGTATACTTATTTTTTTAAACTTTTCAAATATTCTTCAATAAATTTATCGATTTCACCATCTAATACATCGTCTATATTTTGAGTCTCATAATTACTCCTATGATCCTTAACTATTTTATAAGGATGCAATACATAACTTCTAATCTGGCTACCCCACTCGGCTTTTTGGACTTCTCCCCTAAGATCACTTTCTTTTTTAGCTCTTTCTTCTTCAAGGCGTTCTAATAATTTAGCTCGTAAAATCTTCATTGCTGTTTCTTTGTTTTGCAACTGAGAACGCTCATTACGGCACACCACGGTAATTTCAGTTGGCAAATGAACAATTCTTACAGCTGAATCAGTTGTATTAACTCCTTGGCCTCCATGGCCAGAGGCCTTAAATGTTTCGATTTTTAAATCTTCCTCTTTGATATCTACTTCTCCTTCATCACCCAAATCAGGTAAAATATCAACTAAAGCAAAGGAGGTGTGTCGCATGGCCTCGGCATCAAATGGAGAAATTCTAACCAACCGATGCACACCGTTTTCACTTTTTAAATGCCCATAAACATTTCTGCTCTTTATATGCAAAGTGATACTTTTGATCCCGGCTTCTTGGCCCTTTGATTCATAAATAACTTCAACGCTCCAGCCTTTTTTTTCAAAAAACCGTAAATACATTCTAAGCAACATCTCTGCCCAATCCTGAGCATCAACTCCGCCGGCTCCGGCATGAATAGACATTATGGCGCTATTTTTATCGTACTTACCAGAAAATAAAATAAAAAACTCTAACTTTTCAAATTCTTTTTCTCTTTCTTTTAATTCTTTTTCAATTTGATCTTTTAATTCAGCATCATCTGATTTAGTTAGTTCCAATAAATCATTAAGTCCATTTAAAATATTATTCCATTTTTCTATTTCTTCCCTTAGGTCGCTTGCTCTTTGGCTAACCTTCCGAGCTTTTTCTTGATCATCCCAAAACCCGGGCTCACCCATCTCAAAGTCATAACCTTTAAGCTCATTACGTTTTTCTTCCAATTTCAAAAGTTCGCTCGTCTTTTGAGCTCTATCTAGTAATTCTTGTGTTTTTTCCATTAAATTTTGTAACGACATGTTTCCTAATGAAATACGAAAATAGATCCCGGACAAGTGATTTTTTATCTGCTCGTTGCCTCACAGAAAAAATCTACTTTCCGGGATGACATAAAGGAGGCGCAGGAACGACAAAAAAATAAGGAATGACAAAACTATTTATATAATGAACTATATTATATAAATGTTATTTTTTCAAGAAAAAAAGGATCGTCGAAACGATCCATTAAAGATTGGAATATTCACCTGACTATTCCGTCAACGTAACTTCATTAACTTTTATTTGCGACCGAATTTCCTCGGCCTGATATGAAGAAACATTATACATCTCTGAAACTCTCCAATATTCAGCTCCTTTTCTATGAACAGATAGTTCCATTGTTCCGTATTTTTTATTGATAATTATGGTTACCTGCCATCTATCTAAATTATAATCTCTGTAAAAATCCTCTTGCTGGCCAACCTCGACATGAAAAATGTTACCTTCTACGCTAAAACGACAATCTGTATAAACAAACATTTCTTCGGGCTCCTTAGGCAAAAAAGCGCAAGAAGTTAACATTAATACAATAACTATTAAAAATAAAAGATTTTTCTTTTTCATCTTTTTCTCCTGGTTTGATATTGTTAATAAAAAGTGCAGTTTTAAGTTGGTATATAATAATATCTTGTTTTAACCTTTTTTGTCAATACAAAAAGAAAAGGTGTCGTAGCCAAATGATAATGTCATAGTACAGCCAAATAGAAATGTCCTACC
>CAYNJS010000072.1:0-3126 GCA_964397635.1 uncultured Gammaproteobacteria bacterium | reverse complement strand
AAGATTGGATCGGCTGCTATTGAATTAGCTTGGGTTGGAACTGGTAGAGCAGAAGGGTATGCAACAACAAAGATATCTGTTTGGGACCTGGCCGCTGGAATGTTATTCGTAGCTGAGGCTGGTGGTAAAAATTTACACTTTGACGGGAAGCCATATAAGTGGGAGGAATTTTTAAATGGAGACGAATTTGACTTTATGGCTACCAACGGTAAAATAAAAATAAATTTAACTAAACTTTAATTTTACACATACTACAATACTATCCAGTATTGTAGTATGTGTAGGAAGTTTTTGTTTGTATGAAAAAAAGTAAAGGAGCAGTTTCAGCCGGACATATTAAGACAGCTGAAGCTGCAAAATTAATTTTAAAACAAGGAGGAAACGCTTTTGACGCTGCTGTTGCGGCAGGACTAGCTTCTAGTGTAGCAGAGTTCTCGCTAACGTCTCTATCTGGTGGCGGTTTTTTGCTTGCTCATACTAACAAAAAAGAAAATACACTTTTTGATTTTTTTACTCAGACACCAAGAAATAAAAAGTTAAAAGGCAAACCAGACTTTTATCCTTTGTTAGTAGATTTTGGTGACACGACCCAAGAGTTTCATATAGGGCTTGGCTCCATGGCTGTTCCTGGAAATTTAGCCGGTTATTTTCATGTTCATAAAAAGTTAGGTAATTTGCCGTTTAATGTTGTGGCAGAACCCGCAATTGAATACGCTAGACGTGGTGTAGAATTAAATGATTTTCAATTTTGGTGTTTATCTGCTCTTAACGCAATATTAACCAAGGAAGAAGAAGGAAAAAATATATTTACTAAAAATAATAATTTATTGAGATCAGGGGACACTTATAAGATGTCTGATTTAGCTAATACTTTGGAATATTTAGCAAAAGAGGGCGTGGATGCTTTTTATAAGGGTGAACTAAGAGATATGATTATTAAGGATAATGAAGAGCGTGGTGGATATTTAACTAAAGAAGATTTTGAAAATTATAAAGTAATAGAGAGAAAGCCGCTTGAAGTAAAGTACAATGGAAATAAATTTATAACTAATCCGCCTCCAAGCTCAGGTGGAGCCTTAATTGCTTTTGCTTTAGAACTACTAGAAAGTGCTAAAGTTGGAAAATATAAATTTGGTAGCTTTGAGCATTTAAAAACTTTATCTGAGATTATGGAGCTTACTAACTTAGCCAGAAAAGATGGATATGATAAAAATATCTATAATTCAGATGTGGCTAAAAAGTTTTTAAGTAAAAATCATATAGAAAAATATAGAGACTTATTAAATACAAAAGTTAATAAATGGGGAAGTACAACTCATCTTAGTGTGGTTGATAGTTTTGGTAATGCAGCTAGTATGACAACTTCTAATGGTGAAGGCTCTGGCTATTTTGTCCCGGGTACGGGTATTATAATGAACAATATGCTTGGAGAAGAAGATTTGAATCCATATGGTTTTCACAAGTGGCAAGAGGATGTTAGAATTTCTTCAATGATGAGCCCAACAATGGTTTTAAAGGACAACAAGCCAGAGATTGTTCTTGGCTCAGGTGGATCAAATAGAATTAGAACTGCAATCCTGCAAGTTATTTCTAATATTTTAGATTTTGATATGCATATTGCTGAAGCTGTTAGTTCGCCTAGAATTCACTGGGAAAGAAATGATTTTAATATTGAGCCAGGGTTTAGGGGTGATGTAGTTGGTAGAATAAAAGGAATAAACCGCCGCCAAGGCGGGACAGGTAAAAAAGATAAAATCGTAGAATTTTCAACTCAAAATATGTTTTTTGGCGGGGTGCACAGTGTAACCAAGGAAAATGGCGCTTTTGACGGGGCCGGTGATAGTCGGAGAGGCGGAGTTTCTTTAATAGTATAAAAATATGGAGTCAATAATTTCAGAAAATAGATTAAATAAAATCAAACAAGTTGCTAGTAATAGGCAAAAGGATTTTGTAGTTGTCTTAGAGGATATTTATGATCCGCACAATGCTGCAGCCATAATAAGAACTTGTGATGGATTAGGAATTCAAAAAGTTTATTTTATTTTTGACGAAGTTGATCCTTATAACCCTAAAAAGGTTGGCAAGGTTAGCTCTAGTTCGGCTAATAAGTGGCTAGATTTTGAAATTTTTAAATCTACCACAAGGTGTCTTAATAAGTTGAAGCGCGAGGGTTATGATATTTATGCTACAATTTTAGATGAAGAAGCAGAAGATTTTCATAAGATAGATTTTTTAAAGAGTAAGAAAGTAGCGCTTTTAGTTGGTAATGAAAGCAGAGGACTTACAAAAAAAGCAATTGAATTATCGAATAAGAAAATTTATATACCGATGAAGGGGATGGTGCAGAGTTTTAATGTTTCGGTTACAGCCGCTATATTTTTATCCGAAATTGTTAGACAGCGAATGAGTAAGCTTAGAAAATATTTACTGTCACCAAAAGAAAGAGAAAAATTGATTAAAGATTTTAAAAAAAGGTAATAATATAAAAAAATAAAAAGGCCCGTTACATAAAGTAGCGGGCTTTTTGCATTAAGTGTTATTAAAGTTCTTCTTTTGGGAAATCAGGGAGGGGTGTATTTCTTTGAGCATCTATTAGATCATAAGGATCTTTAATTTTTGATCTTTCTTCCAGTTTTTCGTCGCATTGTAGCTTCCAGATAATTCGGATGTTAGCCGCTATAACTTTTTGATAGAATTGTCGTATTCCACCATTACCCATCCTTGAGGTTAGGCCTTCTATCGTTGGTGATTCCATTAAGATCATTTCAGCACATCTATAACAATAAGAACGAATTTCGTCGCCTCGCCGATTAGTTTTTATGGAAATTTTATTAATATAAATTTCTATTTGTTGTAAATCGGCAATTTGATCAGCTAGGGTGTATTTACTTAAAATATTTTCCCTTTCTTTTGGTATTGCAAAACGGTGTTTATTACCAAGAGTAAATTGTGTATCCATTTTTATTTCCTCCTTGTCTTGTGATGGTATGTATTTTTAATTTTCCCTGATTTTATTGAAAAGTTCAGTTTAATTAATTTTATGTAAAAACTAACAAAAGTCAATGATTTTTGCTTAAATTCTATTTCAAAGCTTAATCGCAGAATTGAAAAAAATGTTAATTTTTT
>CAYNJS010000071.1:0-3224 GCA_964397635.1 uncultured Gammaproteobacteria bacterium | reverse complement strand
CTCGAAGTTTTTTTATTAAAAAATTAGATTAATTATTAAATATATGACATTGGGAAATAAGTACGACGTTGTAATAATAGGAGCCGGAGTAAGTGGAACAGCCTTGCTTTATGTGTTGAGCAAATATACAAATATTAAAAGAGTAGCTATCTTAGAACAATATAAAGAGCCTGCTCAAGTTAATTCAAATTCAAAATACAATAGTCAAACTCTTCATTTCGGGGATATCGAAACTAATTATAATTACGAGACAGCAAGTAAGGTTAAGTTGGGCGCAGAGATGGTTAAAAATTATATGGAACGGATAAATAAAATGGATGGCGTTTATAGGAAGCCAAATAAAATGGTTTTAGCCGTAGGAGATGAAGAAATAAAAAAGATAGAGAGAAGATATGAAGAGTTTAAGAATTTGTTCCCTAAGATAAAAATAATAAGAAGGCAGGAATTGATTGAGATTGACCCTAATATTGTTAAAGATAGAAGAAAAGATGAAAATATAGCAGCACTTTTTACTGAGGATGGGTACACAATTGATTATGGAAAGTTGTCAAAATCTTTTATGCAAAAAGCGCTTGAAGAAGATTGTCAGATAGATGTATTTTTATCTGAGGAAGTAAACAGTATAAATAAGGATGATGGCTGTGAGATACATACAGATAAAAAGATATTAAAAGCTTCAGTTGTAGTGGTGGCCGCTGGAGCGCATAGTCTCTATTTTGCAAACTTATTAGACTATGGAAAAGAATTTTCAATTTTTCCAATAGCTGGTAATTTTTATTTTTCAAAAAAAACTCTTAATAGTAAAGTTTATACAGCTCAATTGGAAAAACTTCCTTTTGCGGCAATTCATGGAGATCCGGAAGTTTATAATCCAGCGATAACTAGATTTGGGCCAACAGCTACTTTTGTGCCACTTCTTGAACGAAGAAATTTTAAAACTATATGGCCATATCTTAGAGACTTTGGATTAAGGCGGTGTACTATTGTTACAGGGGTTAAAATTTTATCGGATAGGGATATTTTTAAATATATTCTTAAAAATTTATTTTTTGTAATTCCTTTTGTTGGCAAAAGATTATTTTTAAAGGAAGCGAGAAAGATTATTCCTTCGCTTAAAATTGGAGACATAAGCTTGGCAAAAGGCTATGGAGGCCTTCGGCCGCAAGTTATTAATATTAAGAAAAATGAACTTGCTCACGGGGAGGCAAAGATTTATGGAGATAAAATAATTTTTAATATTACTCCTTCGCCCGGGGCTTCAAAGTGTTTAAAAAATGCAGAGATTGATACTAAAAAAATTATTGATTTCCTTGGAGGAGAATTCATTTTTGATAAAGAAAAGCTTAAGCAAGAATTAAAAAGTTAAAACTAATTTTTAATATTAAAAAATAAAATTATATATTTAATTATTAAAAAACAAAAAATGGAGGGTAAAAAAATGAAAAAAGAAGGGTTTAAAATAAGTATTTTAGGAACAGGTAATGTCGGGCAGATGGCTGCTTTTCTTATGTGTCTGTTTAATCCGCTAGTAAAAATATATTGTTTTGGTCGGCCGAATGGATCTATTAATAATCCAAGAGCAAGGGTTATGGAAGTTAAGCAGGCTTTAAAAAAGCTTGGGAAATGGACGCATGATATCCATTCAAAAACTGATCCAGAGGATTTAAGGGGTTCGGATATTGTTATAATATCAGGCGGAGCAACTAGCAAAGTAGGACAATCACGTTATGATTTATTGAAGGGAAATGCGAAAATTGTAAAAACTTGGTGCGAATATATAAGAGTAAAAGCACCAGGGGCTGTTGTTATTGTTGTAACTAATCCGAGCGGACCTAATACGGATATCGCTTTAAAGGTTTTAGGTTTTTTACCAGAAAGGGTTATAGGATTGTCGTCGATTGACTCAACGAGAATTGAAGTTGAAATAGCAGATAAATTGGCTGTATCCGGCAAGGAGATAAAAGGGCAAACCATCGGTGATCATTCAGAAAGGATGGTTATTCCAATTGAACAATTTACGCTCTATAATCAGCCTATCTTTAAAAATCTTGAAGATAGGGGGAAGCAGGATTTGATTCCGGAGATAAAGGAACTTGCCACCACAATGAAAACAGCTAGCCAGCCGATTATTGAGGGCCTAAAGGGAGCTTCGCCTTGGTTGTTGCCGGGAGCCGGAATATTTGATCTTTGTTTAATAATTCTAAATGGAGTTCCAACAGCAACTACCGTACTGTGGAGTTCTAAAGGTAAGAATGGCATTAAGGGCGTTGTAGAAGTTCCAATAATGCTTAACCATTATGGCGTGATTGATGAATTAAAGGTTGAGCTCACGGAAGAGCAAAAAAAAGAATTTAAAAAAGCCGCAAGTGGCATTAAAAAAGCCGCTAAGTCAGTATATGAACATTTGGGAATTTAATTTCGTTTTAAAGAAATTAATCAAAGGACAGCAAATATGTTGTCCTTTTTTATAAGCGATCGTTGTGCGAGCGAAATGTTAAGCCGAAGGATTTATTTGCAGAAAGTTATCAACAAAAAACAAAAAACCGCCCATTACAGGGGCGGTTTTAAAAGAAAATTATTTTACAGCTTATTTTTTTACAGCTTTTTTAACTTCTTTCTTAGCTTCTTTTTCACTAACTACATTAACGATTTTGGTTTTTTTAAGAGTACCGTTATACTTCTTAAGCTTTCGGTTTGAAAATTTAACAAGTCCTGAAGTTTTAGCAAATATTGTGTGGTCTTTACCAACCATTACGTTTTCACCAGGATGAAACTTAGTACCTCTTTGGCGGATGATAATTGATCCAGCTTTTGCAAACTGTCCGTCGTGTAATTTAACACCAAGACGTTTAGACTCAGAATCTCTTAAATTAGACGAAGATCCGCCGGCTTTTTTATGTGCCATATGTGTATAATTTTAAAATTAAAAAATTTGTCATTCCGTGCTTGATACGGAATCTATTTTGATAAATTTTGTAGATTCCTGCTTTCCTGCCCGAAATGCTACGTTGCCCGCCTGCAACGTTGTAGCGCTGCGGGCTGGCATAACGTTGCAGGCGGGCGCAGAAATGACAGTTTAAAAATGTGTACTATTATATAGATTTATTATATATATTATCCCATATTAAGTATGGGGTAATCTCCGCAAGATTATCAGATTTTTACCTGACAATAAGAGTATTATACCAATATTTTATAACTATCTACCAATTTCTTATTTTTTG
>CAYNJS010000070.1:0-3288 GCA_964397635.1 uncultured Gammaproteobacteria bacterium | reverse complement strand
TCCGAACCGAGGAGTTTATATGCGAAGTTATACGATAAATAAATTACTAAAAAAATAATATGTCTAACATGTCAAAATTTAAAGAACAAAGAGTTGGAGTTTTGGTGGATATTCAAAACCTTTACTACAGTGCTAAAGTTCTTTATGGAAAAAAGGTTAATTTTAAAAACGTTTTAGCAGAAGCTGTGTCTGGGCGAAAACCGATTAGGGCTATTGCTTATGGAATTAGAACCGTAGAGGGAGCTGAGGAAAAATTTTTTGAAGCCCTAGAAAAACAAGGATTTGAGGTTAAAACTAAAGACCTACAACTTTTCCCAGGTGGAGCTAAAAAGGGAGATTGGGATGTGGGAATCGCAGTGGATGCTATTAAAATGTCTAAAAATTTGGACGCTATAATACTAGCATCTGGCGATGGAGACTATATCCCGATGGTTGAATTTATTCAAAGCACTACTGGTTGCAGGGTTGAAGTTATTGCTTTTCAAGAATCATCAAGTGGCAAACTAATTGAACAAGCCGATGATTTTATTAACTTAAGTAAAAGTAAGAAAAAATTTTTAATTTAAATGTCATTCCGTACCTCCTGTCTGCCGACAAGTAGAGATAAGTAATTTCAAAAAATAGATCCCGGATCGAGCCCGGGATGACAATTAGAAAATAAAAAACTGACCCCAAAGGGTCAGTTTTTTATTATGCAAATTTGTGTTATTAAATTTTTACCAAACTCCTCTTCCAATTCCATGGTAATTAAAACCAAGCTCTTGCATTTCTTTAGGATCAAAAATATTTCTGCCATCAAAAATATTATACTCCCCCAAAACTTCTTTTAATAAATTTTTATCTATTTCTTTAAAATGGTTCCAGTCCGTAATTACCACAATTCCATCAGCCCCTTGAGCTGCATCATAAGGAGATTCAAAATATTCAACTTCATGAGGAAGATGTGATTTTGCGTTTTCAATAGCAATCGGATCACAAGCTTTAATTTTAGCCCCCCTACCAATTAACCAGCGGGTTAAGTTAATAGCTGGAGACTCTCTAACATCATCGGTGTCTGGCTTAAAGGCAAGGCCCCAAATAGCAAAAGTTTTACCACGCATATCAGGGAAAGTATTTTTAATTTTTTCCCTAAGCAATCTTTTTTGATTGTTATTAACCTCAATTACTGATTTTAAAATTTTAAATTCATTGTTATTTATATTTGATATTTGATGAAGAGCTCTAGTGTCCTTTGGAAAACAAGATCCACCATAACCAATACCAGCTTCTAAAAACTTATCGCCTATTCTTTTATCTAGCCCCATACCATGAGCTACTTCTTTTACATCAGCCCCTACTCTTTCGCAAATTCCAGCAATTTCATTGATAAAAGAAATCTTAGTCGCTAAAAATGCATTGGATGCATATTTAATTAATTCTGAACTTTCAGGAGTAACAAAAATTTTAGGACAACCAAATGGCCTATACACTTCTTCTAGAATAATTTTAGCCGGACTCTCTGATTGAACTCCGATAATAATTCTGTCTGGATATAAAAAATCCCTAACCGCTAAACCTTCACGTAAAAATTCCGGATTAGAAACTACGTCGATATTATTTTGATAATATTCATTAATTATTTCTTTTACTGTTGTAGCTGTTCCAACTGGCACAGTACTTTTATTAACTATAACCTTATAGCCATCCAGAGCTTGTCCGATTTGTTTGGCTACAGTATGAACTTGGCTTAAATCTGCTTCACCGTTTTTACCTTGTGGTGTTCCAACGGCAATAAAGACAATTTGAGTTTGTTTTACAGCTTCTCTTAAATTAGTAGTAAAAAACAACCGACCTTCATCGATATTTTTTTTCATTAACTCCTCAAGTCCTGGCTCATAAATTGGACTAATGGCTTTTTTCATTTTTTCTACTTTTTCTTCATCAATATCAACACAGACCACTCTGTGGCCTTTTTCTGCCATACCAACTCCTTGAACTAGGCCAACATAGCCCGTTCCAACAACTGAAATATTCATATATATTATCAATTTAATTATTTATCACCGCCAAAACGGGATCCCGCCTTCATCCCGCTTAGCGGGATCAATAAAGTGGCGGGAAAGATTTAAAAATTATAACAAAAATTACTAAAAATGTGGCACAAAGCTCTATTTTATTAAAGAAGCTCAATGTCCTTTTTGGAGATTGGACTTCCAACTAAAATGCTTATTTTTAACAATCAGATTCCGCATCATCTATATATTAACCCTCCGGGGGTAAGTGTGCGCGGAATGACATAGGGATAATAACTGCCACACTGTTTGGCATAGATAGGGCCATTTATATTTTGTAATATTCTTTATACCAGTCGGCAAACTTTTTAAGCCCCTCTTCAATGTGTGTTGTTGGAGCCCAACCAAGTTTTCTTAATTTAGAAATATCAGCTACAGTTTGCTTTACGTCACCTGGTTGCATTGGTAACATGTTTTTTTCTGCTTTAACACCAAGACTATCCTCTAATACATCAATAAATCTCATTAAGGTTTCTTCTTTATCGCCACCAATATTCATTATTGAATATCTTACTGGAGTGTCCAGTGCTTTAATGGTTCCGGTTACTATATCATCGATATAGGTAAAGTTTCTGCTCATTTGACCACTGTTGTAAACATCGATTGGTTGAGCCTGTCTAATTTTATCAGCAAATTTAAAATATGCCATATCCGGCCTACCCCACGGCCCATAAACTGTAAAATATCTAAGCCCAGTTACATTTAATCCATACAAATGACTATATACATGAGCCATTAACTCTTTAGATTTTTTAGTTGCTGCATAAGGTGAAATTGGATGATCAACTTGATCTTCTTCTGAAAAAGGAGTTTTTTTACTCTCACCATAAATAGATGATGATGAAGCAAAAACAAAATTTTTAACTTTATATTTAGCGGCTAAATCTAATAAATTTAAAGTCCCTCTAACATTCACTTCTTCGTATAAAAATGGTTGCTCGAGTGAATACCGAACACCAGCCATAGCGGCAAAATGCATTATCTTTGTAATATTTTCACGCTCAAAAATTTCTTTTAACAATTCGTAATCCCTAATGTCACCTCTGTATAATTTAAAATTATAATCACCTAAAATATGTCTAATTCTATCTTCTTTTAACTGCGGATCATAATAATCATTAAAGTTATCGATTATTATAACTTCATCGCCCCGCTTAATAAGCTCTCTTGCAACATGAGAACCAATAAATCCAGCTCCACCGGTAATTAAAAATTTTTCTTTATCACCACCTTTTGA
>CAYNJS010000069.1:0-3481 GCA_964397635.1 uncultured Gammaproteobacteria bacterium | reverse complement strand
AACCCGGAATATAATAAGGTTGTCCAATTATTATTTTGTGGTTTTTAGCTCCACCGCCCTCCACAGGTACATTGTCTTGAAGTATGTCCATATCCACTTTAACAATGTCTGTTTCTTTAGCATCTCTTTCTACTAATTTTTCAAAACTTCTACTTTCAGCCAGTTGCTTAAGTGTAATGTCTAGCTTTTTCTCATCAGATTTTACTTCTTTTTTTTCAACTTTTATTTTTTTAATGTCACCTAAGGTAATTTTAGGCAAAAGTGAAACAGTAGCTTTGTAAATAACTGGATTTCCAGGAGCTAGTTTTACAACATCAATTTTTGGCATATCAATTGGATCTAGTTTTTCTTTGCCAACAGCTTCGATGTAAGTTGCGCTTACTATATCGTTTAAAGCTTCTTCTAAAATAGCGCCTTCTCCAAATTTTTGCTTTACCATATTAAATGGAGCTTTTCCTGGCCTAAAGCCATCGATTTTACTTTTACTGCTTAGCCTAGAAGCAGCTTTTTCTAAGTGACCCTGTACTTCAGAGGATTCTAATTCAATAGTTATCTCCGTCTGATTTTTAGGTAACTTTTTTACTTGAGTTTTCATAATGTAATATTTATTGTGTTAGTCTTTTTAATTTAGTTCAAATAATTAATTGTCTGTAAGTCTAAATGTAGCTTAGTCAGCATGTCATGGGGTCATCAGATAATAAAAAAATTAATAATGACTTAATGACTAAATGACAGATGATTATTTATTTTTTTTATCTTTCTTTTCCTCTCCTTTTTTGCCGCCTTTTTCTTTTTTAGCCTCTTTTTTACTTTCTTTTTTCTTATCTTCTTTAGCATCTTTCTTTTTATCTTCCTTTTCCTGCTTGTCGCCTGCCTGTTCGGCAGACAGGGTAGGCGCGGTTTCTTCAGTAGTGGCGCTATTTTTGTCTTCGGTTATATCTATTTTCCAGCCAGTTAATTTAGCAGCTAGACGAGCGTTTTGACCGCCTTTGCCAATAGCTAGAGAAAATTGATCAGCCTTAACTTTAACTACGGCCGCTTTTTCTTCGTCGTTGGTTTTGATTGAAGATATTTTAGCCGGGGAAAGGGCGTTAGTTATAAATTTTTCTACATCATCGTTATATTCAATTATATCTACCTTTTCACCGTTAAGTTCATTGATAATAGTTTGAATCCTGCTTCCGCGTTGACCAATACATGATCCGATCGGATCAATTGATTTGTCATCGGTGTGAACTGCTATTTTTGATCTTTCTCCTGCTTCACGAGCAATACTTTTGATTTCTACAACGCCACTTGCTACTTCAGGTATTTCAGTTATAAAAAGATCTTTTAAGATCTCCTCACTTCTTCGAGAAACAATAATTTCTGGACCTTTAATAGTTTGAGTTGCGGAAACAAGATAAAACTTCATTTGATTTCCAATATTGTATGCTTCGTTTCTGATTTGTTGGTCATGAGGAAGCAGGGCAGTAGCTCGGCCAAGACTAACTAAGGTATTACCTCTTTCATATCTTTGGATAATACCATTCAAAACCGTACCTTCTTTATCTTTTATTTCATCATAAAGAGTATTTCTTTCAGCCTCTCTTAATTTTTGAATAATAACTTGCTTAGCAGTTTGGGCTGCCATTCTACCATATCCTTCTGGTGGGTCTAGTTTTATTACTATTTCATCACCAATTTTAGCTGTTTTTTTAACTGTCTTAGCTTCACTTATTTGCATTTCTGTTTTTGGGTTAAATTTTTTGACCTCTTCATCATCATCATTTACCTCCTCATTTGTTAAAGGGGGTTGGGGGGATTTTTCTTTTATTTCTTCCTGTCTGTCGGTAGGCAATGTTTTAACTCCTTCTTTAGATTCTTCTTTTTTATCTTGCTCTTCATCTTCTTCTACTTCAGGAACATCTTCAACGACTGTTTTGATATCGTATATTTTTGTGCTACCATCTTCTGGATTAAATTCAACTTTAATATTTTGAAGTTTGTTTCCATAATCTTTTCTATAAGCTGCAGCTAGTGCTGACTCAATAGTTTCAATAACTTGAGCTTCAGCTAGGCCTTTTTCTTCGCAAACTTGTTTTAATGCTAATGCAAATTGTTTTTGATCTAACATATTAAAAAGTCAAAACTCAAAAATCAAAACTCAAAATGTGTAGCAGTATTGTCATTTATATTGCCACTGTGCTTGAATTAATAATTTTTGAAATTATTTTTCTTAAAAAAATGAGTAGCCGGGAAAGCTACTCATCATTAATATTTAAACTATACATTATTTTGGGATTTATGTCAACCCAGCAGGCTCTAAAATATTTAGTGTGGCGCAAAACTCTATTTAAGAGCTAAAATTAGCATAGAAAACGACTTTTCCAACTTAATACAAAAATTATATATTTTATTGTTATTTTTTAAAAAATCCCCCTCCCGCCTGCCAGCGCCTTGAGCGCAGCGATTGGCGGGCAGGTGTTCCCCCTTTTTCAAAGAGGGAGACTGTTTTGCTTTATTTTAGCTATTTTTTTATAGTTCCCTCCTTTTACAAAGGAGGGTCAGGGTGGATTTAATAAGGATAAAATGAGAAAATAACTACCACCGGTTTTGACATAGAGCCCCCAGCACCACTTTTGATTGCAAATATTTAATATTTTTAATTAATTTTACTATTTTTTATTTATATGGCTACGGAATTTATTTTATCAAAAGTGGTGCTGGGTCAAATAAAAAGGCCTTCGAGTTATTTTTCTCAAAGGCTTGAAGCTTGGGCTTAATTAATGTTTTTAATTCCAACCAAATGTTTTGTGGGATTCAGGAAGAAAAACTTGTTCTTGCTCGGCAAGGTTGTCTGCGATAAATTTTAAATCCCTTTCTCTTTGTTCAATGTTATCTTGTTGAAAATCAATTACCTGCCGATAAGTTTCTAAAATCTGGCTTAAAATAACAAGCTGTTCATCTGTGTATCCATCGGGGCCAAGAGTCCGATTTAAAATAAAAGCCATTACTTCTAGCTGGCTCTTGCTGCTGGTTTTTAATATTGCGTCAATTTCTGCTATTTTTATCTTATTAGTTTTAGCTATAGCGATTACCTGCTCTTTGCTTAAGTTTCTAAGCTTTTGCAATTCTTTGTATTCTTTGGGTATTTCTGGGTGGAGGTTCTTCTTTATTATGATATCTTGATATGGTTCACTGGCAACACCAACGGCATTAATTATGCACTCTCTTTCTTTTGACCAATGCATAGGCATATCAATTTGCTCAACCGTAACTGGCACATCAGCAAAAGTTGATAAAATAATTCCTTTTTTAGATTTTTCCAGAGTGACCGTATCAAGGACAATTGACCTAAAAATAGGGTCTAATTTTTTGGATATAATTGCATCACCAGGCTTTAATTTTTCCCAAAGTTTTTGTGTTTTATTCATCTTTTCTCCCTTTATTTTGGGTTGATTGGTTTTATGTAATGTTCTTATCTAATTTTATCTTAAAT
>CAYNJS010000068.1:0-3562 GCA_964397635.1 uncultured Gammaproteobacteria bacterium | reverse complement strand
TACCTTAAGAGATGTCTTTTTTGTAGAAATTAAGGTTTGGGTTAGAATGTAAGTTGTTAAAACCTATAATTATGCTATAATATAATACATAAAAATTAATTAAAAAATATGGAATTCGAAAAGCCAAAAATTAACCTTAAGTCAAAAAACCACAAGGCGATAAGATTTGTTTATTACGCAATTTTTACGATCGCTTTTGTTTTTGTTACTTATTTAGCCGTACTTACAATCGTTTTTCAGACTTCCGCTGTAGTAAGTTGTGGTAGTGTTGATTTTGATTGTAATATTTGTAGGGTTCTTAAGTTTTGGGAAAAAGGCGGTGAACCGACTGCAATAGGCGGTGAACTAGGGGCCCAGCTTAGTGAGCAGGGTAAAATCAAAAAATTTGCTGATTACGATGAGTTGAAGCAATTTTTAGACGAGAATAATACAAGTAGCGGGGGTTTTTATGGTTATGCTGATATAGCGCCAATGACGAGGCAGTTAGCAGTTAATGATTTAGATTTTAAAACCGATGCTAGCTTTGGTTTAGCAGAAGAAGCAACTGGTTTTGGCGGAGGGTCTGATGATTTTTCTACTACCAATATTCAAGTTGAAGGGGTTGATGAGGCTGACATTATAAAAACCGACGGAAAATATATTTATGCAGTTTCTAATAATAATCTGTTTATAATCGATGCTTATCCGGCTAGCGGGGCTCAAGTTTTATCTAAGATTGAATTTAAAGTTAGACCACAAAATATTTACATTAAAGGCGATAAATTAGTTATTTATGGTAATGATAACTTAATCCACGAAAGACCCTTTTATGATGATTTTAGAAGAAAAGAATCATTCGTATTTTTAAAAGTATTTGATATTAGCGATAGAGTTAGGCCTAGGCAGATTAGAGATTTAGAATTTGAAGGTAATATTATAAATACCAGAATGATTGGTGAATATGTTTATTTTATAACTTCAACTAGGGCTCATTATTATGATGACGAAATGCCTGTTCCAAGAATTATCGAAGACGGCGTGGTCATTAATGAAGATAAGGAAATGGATGTATTTTATATCGATATTCCATATTCAAATTATAATTTTACCCACGTTGCCGCAATAAATATTGAAGACAAGAATGAAAATATAAGCAGTGAGGCTTATTTACTTGGCTACGGGCAGAATTTATATGTTTCACAAAACAATATTTATATAACTTATACTAAGCATGTTAGTGAATATCAGTTAATGATGGAGGTTATTAGAGAATTTTTATACCCTAAGTTACCGCAAAAAGATCAGGATATGATTGCGGAAATAGAGGAAACCTCAAATTATATTTTGGACCAAGATGAAAAAATGAGAAAAATCCAAGAGATTTTGGAAAGATATATTTATTCTTTACCAGAAGTTGAACAAAACGAGTCAGAAAAAGAAGCCGAAGAAAGATTGAAGCAAAAATATAAAGACATTGCCAAAGAGCTGGAAAAAACAATAATTCATAAAATAGCAATAAAAGGTAATGATTTAGAATATAAAACAGTTGGCGAAGTTACCGGTCATGTCTTAAATCAATTTTCAATGGATGAAAACAATGGATATTTCAGAATTGCAACTACCAAAAACAGAACCTGGTCTCAGTTTGACGAAGAAGATTTTGAATCATATAGCAACCTATACGTTTTAGACGATAATTTAAAGGTAGTAGGTAGTGTTGAAGGTTTAGCCAAGAAAGAAAGAATCTATTCTGTTAGGTTTATGCAAAATAGAGCCTATATGGTTACCTTTAAGCAAACCGATCCATTGTTTGTAATTGATTTGCAAAATCCTAGGGATCCTAAGGTTTTAGGCGAACTTAAAATACCTGGATTTTCTAATTATCTGCATCCTTATGATAATAATACCCTAATTGGCATCGGAAAAGATACAAAAGAAAATGAATGGGGCGGAGTACGAACAGGCGGGCTTAAATTTTCATTATTTGACGTTTCAGATGTAGCAAACCCAAAAGAAGTTGACACCTATGTAGCTGGAGAATCTGGCAGTGATTCTTATGCTCTGCGAGACCATAAAGCTTTCCTTTTCTCTAAGGATAAAAACTTATTGGTTGTTCCAGCTAGCTTGAGAGAAGATAGTATTACGGGTCGAGGGAAATATTTTAGAGGAGCCTTGGTGTTTACTGTAAATAATAAAGGATTTGAACTAAAAGGGAGAGTTAGCCATACTCCAGAGAGAGACCTTGAACAATATGAAGATATGTATTATCCTAGTTATGAGGAGTCGGTTAAAAGGGGCTTGTATATAGATGATGTTCTATATACCTTCTCTGACAGGTATTTGAAAATGAATAATTTGGACGATTTAGATTTAGTTAAAAATTTAGAATTAAAAAAAGAAAAAACCGACGATTTCCAAGTAATTAACTAACGACATTAAATATATGATTAATATAAAAGCAACAAATATTGAGTTAACGGAGGATTTAAAAAAATATATTGAAGACAAGATGAATGGGTTAGACAAGTATTTTGACAATATTATTGAGGTGCGGGTTGAAGTTGGAAAAGAATCTGATCACCATCAAAAGGGAAATATATTTTTTGCAGAAGTTAATGTAAAGGTTCCAAATGACCTAATTAGAATTAAAAAGGTAGCAAAACATCAATTTAAAGCAATTGATAAGACAAAAGATCATTTAAGGGAAATGCTAGGTCGATATAAGGGGAAACTACGAGGTAAAAAGGGTGGAGAGAAGTTGGATATATTTGATATTAGAGAAATGGAAGAATAAAAAAATATTTAAAATATTTTTATACTAAAAAACCCTGCTAAATTTTAGCGGGGTTTTTATATTTTTGTGTCATTCCCATTATTTTATGCTAGTCCATTTTTTATGGCATTCCGGAAGATAATATTTATCTTAGAACGAAGTGATAAGTAATAAATATATCTGTCCGGAATCTCTGGGTGTTGCTATTATGATATAGATTCCGGATAACTTTATTTTTTACCAATCGTTATCACTCTTGGAAAAATACAAGTTTCCTGAATGATAGAGTGAGAGATTGCAGACTGAAAATTAAGCTTTTGAACAGAATTTAAGGTTTTATTGCCTTTAGGGTTATTGTGTTATGTGACTATAACTAAAAAAAGGAGAAGATGATGTGTCCAACAAAAGCAGATATGTATTTTGAATTTAATCATTCGGCAATATTCTTTGGTGCTATCTTGGGGATAATAATTCCTCTTTTGTTTTGGGGGCTGCCTAGATTGCTGGGTTCAAGTGGTGATTTTATCCTTGAAAATCATCCAGAGCAGATATATTGGAGCTTAGGAGTTATGCTAGTCATTTTTATGCTTGGTTTAATTCATATTTTCGGAAAAAGTAAAAATACTGTTGATTTTATTCAATTTTTTCTTTTTCCTTGTAGTGTTTTAGTTCTTTATTTAAATTTAGGAGGAGTAATTATTCAGTCTATTTTTGGTCTTGTCTTGGTAGTATTTTTTGTAGACAAGATTTTGAGTAGTATTTAGATTTTCAGGATCGTTATCATAAGGTCCTTTTTTATTTGTTAAGTAT
>CAYNJS010000067.1:0-3562 GCA_964397635.1 uncultured Gammaproteobacteria bacterium | reverse complement strand
GTAGGACATTTCTATTTGGCTCAAAGTATGACATTTCTAAATGGCCTTGACATGGCTTTAACCTCATTTTTATACGGAAAATTTATCCAAAAACATTGCTAAAATTTTTTAGTAGACTATAATATAGATATATTTAATTTGCTTAAAAATTAGTTTAATTTATGCAAGACGAAAATTTAAACCATAATTTTCAAGATGAAGACAAAAAAGAAGAACAAGAGGAAAAAGAAAGTATTGAATCAGACCAAGTTAGAGATGATGTTATTAAAAGAGATGAAGAACCCATGGAAAGCAAAGAGCCTGTAGTTGAAGAAACAAAGAACAGGGTTAAGAAGATACTTTATAAAATTTTTGGTCGAAAGTAGTTTGGGTTGACTCTGGTTAAATAATCTCACCCCAGTGGGATTGTCTGCGGCATTTAACTCAAGTTGACCAAAAGACAAAAAACGTGTAAACTTGATAGGTAAAAGATAAAGGAGCTTTTTATAAGCTCCTTGTTAAATAATATGAATAATATAAGAAATTTTTGCATTATAGCCCACATTGATCACGGAAAGTCGACTATGTCAGACCGTTTTTTGGAATTTACTGGAACTGTAGAAAAGAGAAAAATGAAGGAGCAATTATTGGATCAAATGGATCTTGAGCGTGAAAGAGGAATAACAATTAAACTTCAACCCGTTCGAATGGACTACGATGGGTATATTTTGAATTTGATCGACACCCCGGGTCATGTTGATTTTAGTTATGAGGTTTCTCGGTCACTGGCTGCTGTTGAGGGCGCAATTTTATTGGTGGACGCTACCCAGGGGATCCAGGCTCAAACTTTAGCTAACTTATATTTAGCAATGGACCAAGACCTGGAAATAATTCCAGTTTTAAACAAGATTGATCTTCCAGCTGCTCAACCAGAAAAAGTTAAAAAAGAAATTGTTAGCTTGCTGGGTTGTGACGAGAACGAGATACTGGCAGCTTCTGGAAAAACTGGTGAAGGAATTAAAAAAGTTTTGATGAGAGTTGTAGAAAAGGTGCCGCCACCAAAAGACAACAAGCAAGATCTTAAAGGATTAATTTTTGATTCAGTATATGATGAATATAAAGGTGTTATTGCTTATATCAGGGTAACGGAGGGTAGTATTAAGCCAGGTGACAAAATAAAGATGTTTGCCACTGGCAACGACAGCGAGGTTTTAGAGGTTGGTTATTTTAAGCCTCAGTTAGTTAAGGGCGATAAATTAAACACAGGAGAAATTGGTTATGTAATTGCCGGATTTAAAAATGTTTCAGAGTGTAGGGTTGGGGACACTATTATGTCTCAAAAGGGAGAGAAGCCTCTGCCAGGTTACGAGGAAGTTAAGCCAATGGTTTTCTCCGGAATTTTTTGTAAAGAAGGTAGTGATTATAGCAAGCTTCGGGAAGCAATGGACAGATTGAAACTCAATGATTCAGCTTTATATTATGAGCCAGAACATTCCCCAGCACTTGGATATGGTTTTAGATGTGGATTCTTGGGGATGCTTCATTTGGATGTTATTCAAGAAAGATTAAAGAGAGAATTTAATTTAGAATTAATTATAACGGTACCGTCTGTTGGATATAAGGTATTTAAGAAAAACGCTGAAGTTTTAGAAATAAAAAACCCCCAAGAACTACCGGATCCAAGCCAAGTTGAATATATCGAAGAGCCCATTATGAAGCTTGATGTAGTGACGCCAAAGACATATGTGGGCGCTATTATGCAATTAGTTCAAGAAAAAAGAGGAGAATATAAAACTACCGAGTATATTGATGAGGAAAGAGCAGTTTTACATTATGACATCCCATTAACCTCGCTTTTAACAGATTTTTATGACAAATTAAAAAGCATTTCTTCTGGTTATGCCTCGTTAAATTATGAATTCTTAGAATTTAAGAAGGCCGATGTAGTAAAGATGGATATTTTAATAGCTGAAGATGTTGAAGAAGCTTTAACCTCTATTGTTTATAAAGATGAAGCTTTTAGGATAGGTAAAAGAATAGTTAACTCTTTAAAAGAAACAATCCCAAGACAGATGTTTGTGATTAAAATTCAAGCAGCTCTTGGTGGTAAGGTTATTGCCGCTGAAAGACTTTCAGCTATGAAAAAGGACGTTACGGCCGGTCTTTACGGTGGTGATATTACCAGAAAGAGGAAATTACTTGAAAAGCAGAAGAAAGGAAAGAAAAAGATGATGGCAATGGGCAAGGGGAAGGTTGATATACCAACAGAGGCTTTTATATCAGTTTTAAAGAAATAAAATATATAAAAAACACTGGAGATAATACCGTTATGAAAAAATGTATTGACTTTATTTTATTTAAGGTCTATAATAAAGCCCCATAATAAAGGTAGGAGTTTGAAGATAATTAAGTTGAGAATTAAAATTAATTATAAAAATATGCCTGGGATACACGACATTATGATAATTGGCAGGGGATCGACAGGATTAGTATCAGGTGTTTATGTTGTCGATGATGCTCTTAAGATAATCTTTAATATACATAATTATATTTTAAAAATAAAAAAACGACTCAGTAATTTGAGTCGTTTTTTGTTTGTTTATGAATAACAACACTACATTGATAATTATAATAACGCTAGTCATTTTAATTTTGCTGGCAATAATATTTATTTGGCCAAGGTTTTACGGTGATGATTTTAATTTGTCAAGAAGTGGGGAAACCATAGAAACAACGGTAGTGGTAGAAAAGAATGGAGAAAAAATCCAAAAAGAAATTATGATAACCGATGGAGTAAAACATAGTGTTCCCCTAAAAGAAATTGTCGGCGGTGGCCCTTCTAAGGACGGAATTCCTTCTATAGATAATCCCAAGTTTATTTCCTTTAAAGAATCTGACAAGTTATTAACCGGAGAAGAGCCGGGGATTTCCATTGATATTGATGGAGTTCAAAGATTTTATCCTTTTGCGATATTAGTCTGGCATGAAATAGTAAACGATAATATCAATGGAAAAAGAATTCTTGTTACATATTGCCCTCTTTGTTTATCGGGAATTGTTTTTGATCCATTGGTTCTAGGTGAAAGAGTTGAATTCGGAACATCAGGCAAGCTTTGGAACTCTAATCTTGTTATGTATGACAGAAAAACAGATAGTCTGTGGTCTCAAATTTTAGGAGAGGCAATTGCCGGCGAAGAAACAGGTGTAAAACTAACTATATTGCCATCAGAACAAATTAGGTATAAAAACTTTAAAAATATTTATCCAAATGGCGAGGTTCTTTCTCAGGATACCGGTATATTTAAACCATATGGAGATGATCCTTATGAAGGTTATTATACAAGTTCCACTATTATTTCTCGTGTTAATAATACAGATGATCGATTAGACGTTAAAGATATAGTTATGGGCATTGTGATTAATGGGGATAAAAAGGCTTATTGGGTGGAAGCTGTTAAAAGGGATGAAAAAATAGAAGAAGAAGTGGGTGAAAAAAACATTATTGTTGAATATAATAAGGAATTTGAAGCGGTCCAAATTTTTGAAAAAAAAGAAGATGGATCTAGGGGGAAAATTAATGCTA
>CAYNJS010000066.1:0-3615 GCA_964397635.1 uncultured Gammaproteobacteria bacterium | reverse complement strand
TTTATTTCTGTTAACTTTAGTTTTAAAAATAATTTTAAAAAACCGGTTCTTTGAATTGGGACCAAAAAAGTAGACACAAAAAGTGTCCACTTTTTAATTTTATAAATTAAATATATAATAAAGTTAATTAATCCCGCCCCGGCGGGATTAAATGTCAAGTGATTATTTGCTAATTTCCTTTTTGAAAAAATCTACAAACGGAACAGGCGAAGGGTTGAGCTGATTTAGCATAGCCAAATAAAAACTAGTGTAACTGCCAAATACTAGGGCTTCAAAGGATTGATCCAGTTTATTTTTTGACAAAAGTTTGTATTCAGTAGTATCAATGTTGTTCTTTTTAACTACTTTTTCTGTAATTTTGTATCTGATTTGGTTTCGTTTGTAGTAAAGGTTTGAGTTTAAAAATACAAATATTAGATTTTTAGTATTGCTAGCCGGATTTTTAAGGCCTTCAAGCAGGTGATGATTGATGTTGGGTATTTCCATCCAGGTCGAAAAGTTTTTAGCATTTTCGTTTATTTGGTTGTTAAATGCATGAATATTGGCTTTTAAAATTTCTGAGCCAATAATAACTGGGATTTTATTTTTCAATTTAACAGCTGTTTTTAGGGCAGGGTTATTTTTTGGGTTAGAAATTTCAAATTTATCACTAAATTTTTTAATTGTTTTTATAGTACTTTCAAGTTCTTTCTTGTTAATTTTTATTAAGCCTAATTTATCAAAAAGTATTATTTTGCCAAAAATAGAATAACCAAGTCCCATTCTTGGTTCGTTGCAAGGATTATTTTTAGGTTCAAAAATATAACTTGGAATTTTATATTTTTTAGAAAATCTTTTTAATAGTCCGCCGGCAGTTATTATAAATATTTTTGCTTTTTTCTTTCTAGCTTCTTTTAAAGTAGCTATTGTTTCCTCAGTGGTTCCGGAGTAACTGGAGATTATGTAAAGCGTTTTAGAGTTTGCATAAGCCGGTAGAGTGTAATCACTAACTAATTCTATGGGTACTTTTAGAGAATCCCTGTAAAGGCTTTTAATAAAATGACCCCCCAAAATAGAGGCCCCCATACCACTGACTACAACTTTGTCTATTTTTTTGTAGTTTTTTGGCACTTTGATTTGATTACTTTCTCCTAAGACTTGTTTGCATTGCATATGAAGCTCGCCAATAGATGAGTACATGTCTTTTTTATCGAACTTTTTGATTGTTTTTAGGGTTAGATTCATATTTTTTTATTATTTTTGTTATTATAACATTAATTTTAATCCTTAACAATTATTATCTGTCACCTTTTATTTTTTTGTGTTATAATATAGTTAACAAAAAATCTTATTTAGATGCAATTTTTTATTCGTAATTTTTTATTTTTATGTTTGATCAAAAACCAGGAGCTGCGCCGGGTAATCCAGGTAGTGCGGATCCAGAAAACAATCATCCAACGCCTCCACCAATGCCAGCAGGAGGAGATAATAAGCCGGAACAAGCCCAAGGAGTAGAGGATATTTTTTCTCCAATAGCCTCTGAGGATATCCCTGAAAAACAACCATCAGGAGAGATGGGCCAGATGGGAGCTGGGCCATCGGTTCCGCCAGTGCCAGGAATGGGAGGTGGGGATCTTAAAGCCTCTTCTTTTAAAAACAGAAAGCCAGTAAAAAGAGGTGGTAATAAAATATTAATTTTTGTTTTAATTTTTATTTTGGTTTCAGCCATTGTAGCGGCGGCTTGGTATTATTTAATGTATTTGCCCGGCCAAGAGAATGTCGCTAATATTAGTAATCAAAATACTAATGTGAATAATAACAGCAGTGTAGTTAATGATAATTCAAATGAAAACACTAATACTGCTCCCTTAAAAAACATAAATATCAATAAAAACACAAACAATAATACTAATACGAACGTTAATACTAACACCAATACTAATTCTATTTCTACTCTAGACTCTGATTCAGACGGCCTTCCAGATACTAAAGAAGCTCAACTTAAAACCAATCCCCGTTTGTCTGATACAGATAAAGACGGTTTGTTCGATGGAGAAGAATATAAGATATATAAAACAGATCCGTTAAATCCTGATACAGATGGGGATGGTTATGCAGATGGTGATGAAATTAAAGCCGGTTATAATCCTAATGGCCCTGGAAAATTGGAAGTACCGCTAATAAAAAATATTGTTAATTAACTTATAAAGGTTCCTTAATTATGTTGTTTGGCAAAAAGAAGAAAGAAAAAAGCAAAAAACAACCGGAAAAACAAGAAGATAAGGTTATTATTCATACCTTGCCGGCTAAACTTCTCAAAAAAAGAAGCAGAGTTGCTGTTAGTGGAAATAAAGGCAATCCTTTAAATATGTTAATATTTTTTGTTATTTTTCTTTTAGTTGGCGGCGGCAGTTTTTTTATTTTTAAGGACTATATTTTTCCTGATGGTTTTTCTTTTTTAAGACAATCTAGCAATGAGAATGTTAATGAAGTTAATGTCAATAAAGAGCCCGTTGGATTGCCAAATACTAATAGTATAAACGACAATTCAAATAAAAATGATAACGAAAATACTAATAATACCAACACTCTGTCTAATGTTAATTTAAATAAAAATAGAAATAGAAACATTAATAGAAATAGTAATGAAAATGATAACATTAATAAGAATGCTAATGACAAAAAAGATCCTTTGACTACTTATATTCAGACAATTCCATCTGCCCCAGACAGAGATCGGGATACTATGCCAGATATTGAAGAAGCCTTATATGGAACAAAGCCGGGGATATCCGATACCGATAGAGATGGATTTTTAGATGGCCAAGAATTAGCCAATGCTTATAATCCACTGGAAAAAAACTCCGACAAATTATTAGAGTCAGAATTGGTTAAAATTTATAATAATCCTACTTATAGATATTCTGTTTTTTACCCATCGTCATGGAAGGTTATTCCGTTAGGGGGCAGTGACCAAGAGATAACTTTTGTATCTGATAATAAGGAATTTGTTGAGATTGCTGTAATGGATAATCCGGATGCTCTTACGGCAGTAGATTGGTATTTGGATCAAATTCCGTCGGAACTAGCCAGCAAGGCTGAGAGGATGTGGGCTAATAATTTTATGGGCATAAAAAGTTTAGATGGTTTAAACGTTTATTTGACTCCAATATCTGGCAATAAAAATTTTATTTATCAAATTTCTTATATGGTCGGCAGTCACACTCATATAAGCTTTCCAATAACTTTTCAAATGATGGTTAGAACTTTTGACTTGCATAGATAATTGTTTTTTTATGATAAATTGGGGATTAAACCAGAAAAAAGGAAGTTTAATTAATAAAAAGTTTTTAGATGAGATTATTCAGGTTTCGTTTAGTGTTTTAAAAATAAAAAAAGCCGAAATTTCTATTGCAATTGTGTCGCCGTATAAAATTAAAAAAACAAATGAGATTTACAGAAAGAAAAAAGGGGTTACTGATGTTTTGAGTTTTGTCTATGAGACTCAACCTTTAAATGGTGAAATTTTAATTTGTTACGATAAAATAGTTTCTCAGGCTAAGAAAAAAGGGCATAGCTTTAAGGATGAATTAAAAATTTTATTGGTTCACTCTTTGGTACATTTGGCCGGTTATG
>CAYNJS010000065.1:0-3775 GCA_964397635.1 uncultured Gammaproteobacteria bacterium | reverse complement strand
AGTATTTAGATTTTCAGGATCGTTATCATAAGGTCCTTTTTTATTTGTTAAGTATTTACAAAAATAGATTTTGGGAGTAATATAAGGCTTAGTTAGATGTTATATTTTAATAAATTATGAGCGAAGCGAATACCAAAATTTTGATTTTTGATTTTTGATTTTTATTTTATGTTTTTAGGTAAGTTTTTTAGTGATCCTAATAAAAAAGTAATCGATGATTTAAGGCCAACAGTAGAGAAAATTAACTTTCTGGAAGAAGAGTTTAAAAAATTATCGGATTCTGATTTAAAAGGAAAAACCAAAGAGTTTCAAGAAAAATTAAAAAAGGCTAAAGACCGAGACGAAGAAAAGAGAATTTTGGATGAGATATTACCAGAAGCTTTTGGAATTGTAAGAGAAGCTGCTAAACGAACGTTAGGCCAGCGTCATTATGATGTTCAGTTAATTGGTGGGATGGTATTGCACCGTGGTGAAATAGCAGAAATGAAAACCGGTGAAGGTAAAACCTTAACCGCAACCTTGCCAATTTACCTTAATGCCCTAATTGGCCGCGGGGTGCATGTCATTACGGTTAATGATTATTTATCACAAAGGGACGCCAGTTGGATGGGCCAAGTTTATAATTTATTAGGTCTTTCTGTTAGTTGTATTATTCATGACAAAGCATTTTTATACCAAAAAGACAGTGATGATAGTTCCGATACTTTTGGAAGTAGTGAAAAAAATCTTGTAAGCGAGTCTTTAAAATTAGTTGAAAGAAAGAAGGCCTATGAAGCCGATATTTTATATGCAACAAATAATGAACTTGGTTTTGATTATTTGCGTGATAATATGGCGCAGAATTTAGAGTCAATGGTTCAAAGAGAACTAAACTATGCCATTGTCGATGAGATTGATAGTATTTTAATCGATGAAGCTAGAACACCGCTTATTATTTCTGCTCCAGCTGAGGAATCTACTAAAAAGTATTATCAGTTTTCAAATTTAGTAAATAACTTAAAAGAAAATGAAGATTATAATATAGATGAAAAGATGAGAGCAGCTACCTTAACAGAAGAAGGCATTACTAAAATGGAAAAATTAATGGGAGTAGATAATATTTATACAGCTGGAGGAATTCGCGACGTTCATCATATAGAGCAAGCTCTAAAATCAAGAACATTATTTAAGCGTGATAAAGATTATGTTGTTAAAGATGGAGAAATTGTAATTGTTGATGAGTTTACCGGGAGATTAATGTTTGGTAGGAGATATTCTGAAGGATTGCATCAGGCAATTGAGGCTAAAGAGGGTGTTGAAATAAGACAAGAAAGCATAACTTTAGCTACTGTTACTTTTCAAAATTATTTTAGATTATATAATAAGTTATCAGGTATGACCGGTACAGCTATGACCGAGTCAGAAGAATTTAATAAAATTTATAATTTAGAGGTAACAGAGATTCCTACAAATAATCCTTTACAGAGAGATGACGTGTCAGATCGGATTTATAAAAACGAAATAGGTAAATTTAAAGCAACAATTGAAGACATTAAAGAAAAACATGAAAAAGGTCAACCTGTTCTGGTTGGTACAATTTCAATTGAAAAGAATGAATTATTGGGTCAAATGTTGGGACGAGAGGGTATTAAATACGAGCTTCTCAATGCTAAGAATCATGAAGGAGAGGCAAAGATAATTGCTAATGCCGGCCTGCCAGGAGCGGTAACTATTGCTACTAATATGGCTGGTCGGGGAGTTGATATTATTTTAGGCGGAGCTAAAGAAGGTTTTAATAGCGAAGATGAGTGGAAAGAATCTCATAAAAAAGTAGTGGAAGCAGGCGGTCTTCATATTATTGGTACTGAGCGCCATGAATCAAGGCGGATTGATAATCAGTTAAGAGGTAGGGCCGGTCGTCAGGGGGATAAGGGGTCAACTCAGTTTTTTGTATCTATGGACGATGATTTAATGAGAATTTTTGGCGGAGAGAAAATGAGAATGATTATGGAAAGATTAAATTTTCCAGAAGATATGCCAATCGAAAATAAATTAATTTCTCGTTCCATTGAACAAGCTCAAAAGAAAGTTGAGGGTAATAACTTTGATATCAGGAAACATTTAGTGGAATACGATGATGTTATTAATAAGCATAGGGAAGTTGTCTATAAGAGAAGGAGAAGTATTCTGGATAATTATAATAAGTTTAAACAAGAAGAAGGCAGTAAGGATGAATTAAAAGAAGAAGTAATAGAAATGATTCAGGGTGAAATTGAGCAAGTCGTGGTGTTTCATACAGCAGCAGACAATACCAGTGATTGGAATATTAAGGAAATTTATGAAGTGGCAAGCACTATCTTTCAGATGTCAGAAAACAAAAAAGTTGAGTTAGAAAAAATTCCAACTAGTGAATCTAATGGTAATCATAAGTCAGAATTGCGGACCAAAATTATAGATTATTTATTTAATATTGCTAAGAAAAATTACGAATCAATCGAACAAAATATACATTCTGCTGGAATTAAGTTTATTGATATTGAAAAAGAGGTAATGCTTCGGGCAATTGATAACTTATGGATTGAACATCTTGATGCAATTGATCACCTTAGAACTGGTATTGGACTTCGAGGGTATGCCCAGCAAGATCCACTAGTGGCCTATAAAAAAGAGGCTTATAATCTTTTTACTGAATTGGTTAATTTAATTCAAAGGCAAGTTGTTTATAGTATCTTTAAGATTGGTTTAACCGAACAATTTGCTCCCACAGTAATGCAACAAAACAACGTGCAGATGACAGCCCCAGAAAAATCTGGAGACACAGAAAATAGATGGGGAACAAACGCTTTTGAAAGTGAAGTTAAAAGCAGGGAAACTAAAGATAATGTTCCGGAAAAAATTACTGATTCAGAAGGTAATAAAGTAGGGCGCAACGATCCATGTCCGTGTGGCAGTGGGAAGAAATATAAAAAGTGCCACGGGAAGTAAAAAAGAATTACATATTTAATTACGTAATTAAAATAAAAATACAAATTTAAAAAGCGCGTACCAGTTGAGTTTGATGCGCGCTTTGATTTTAGATAAAATAGTTGTTAAAGCGGTAAAAATAATGTTTTTTGTTGGGGTTGGAATGGAACAAGTACAAAGTTTTCCCCGGCAATAATAGGAGTAATGAGTACTGAAATAACAGGAGCTCTTCCTGGATAAGATGAGCACAAGCGTACTTCGAATCTGAGAGTTGAAGTATTTTCTGCGCAGATGTCATCATCAATAGCTTCTTCGTTTAATTGAATAATTTCTTTTAGTTTTTCATTAATTTCTTCAAAACTGTCGCCATTTACTATAAAGCATCGAGTTGCTTCGCGTAATTGGGACAACAGAAAACCTATTGAAAAGGCGGCTTTTTTAGTAGGACAACATTTGCAGTTTGATTTCGGCATTAATTCTTCTTTCATTTTTCTCTCCCCCGCTTTATTTTTTTTGTCTTTAAGGTTACAATTTTTTAGCCATGCCATCTATAAATCCTACCAATCCTCTGCTGTAGCTTTTTGGTCCGCAAAAAATAGCAACTATAACGCCGATTAAAGAAATAAATACAATTTAAAAACTTGTCATAATTCCTTGAAAATATTTTTTCATTATTTTTTCCCTATAATATTTGAGGTATAAAGTGCGATTGATAAATAAATTTACATTATATGATTATAGTATAGTTTAACATTTATGTCAATGGCTTTAACCTCATTGTCGTAGCCAAATGATAATGTCATAGTACAGCCAAATAGAAATGTCCTACCTG
>CAYNJS010000064.1:0-3784 GCA_964397635.1 uncultured Gammaproteobacteria bacterium | reverse complement strand
TAGCTCTTAAATAGAGTTTTGCGCCACCATTAATATTATAGAGCCTTAACAGGGTTGACAATCTTTTATTTATATATTATAATTACAATCGCGAAAATAAAGAATTAACGTATTTATATATTTCACTTTTACCAAGGAGAAAAACTTTGATCGGACAAAAAGCTCAAAAACAAAAATGTTGGAAATTTAATGAAATCCTTCAAAACAAAAACAAAGCTGCAGTTGTCCCGCCGGAAATCTATGATAGCATTGGGCTATCAACAGAAATAAGTGATTTAAACATTACCTGGATTAATCTAGGCAAAGGCCAAATAGTTGGCACAAAATTTTAACAATCGTTCTTTATTTTCAAATAGCCGCTAAGCCCCAAGGGTTTAGCGGTCTTTTATTTTACGCTGTATCTAAAAAGAATAAAATAAGCCCAACTACAGCACTAATTCCACTCAAGAGCCAAAATCTCATTACAATGGTCGACTCATGCCAGCCTTTAGCTTCTAAGTGATGGTGAAGTGGGCTGGATAAAAAAACTTTTTTTCTAAATAATTTTTTTGAGGTCATCTGAGTTAAAACTGAACCGGTTTCCAAAACAAAAACAAAGCCAATTATAGGTAAAAGCAAAGCATAGTTTGTAAGTAAGGCCACCATGCCAAGCGTTACCCCTAAACTCATCGATCCTGTGTCTCCCATAAAAAATTTAGCCGGATTTATATTAAACCACAAAAATGCCACCAGAGCACCAATTATGGCTCCACAAAAAGCTGAAAGATCATATCTGCCCTGAGTAAAGGCAATAGCCCCATAAGCAGCAAATGATATTAAAAGTGTTCCACCAGCAAGTCCGTCAAGGCCATCGGTTAAATTAACACTATGTGAAGTTGCTACAATTATAAAAATAAAAACCGGTATATACCAAAGTCCTATCTCAAAGTTACCCATAAAAGGAACATGCATAACATCCCAATCAAGCTTGTAGTAAAACCACCAAGCACCAACAATAGCAATTAAAGTATAGATTATAAGCCTATGCCTTACTCTAAGCCCTCCGCCATTAGCTCCGATCCTCATCACATTAAACAAGTCATCAAATAAGCCAACTACAGCTGAGGCTACAAGAGCTCCAAGCGGCAGCAACGTTTCTTTTTGAGTTAAAAAGTTTAATTTTTTAAATAAATTAAAGGCTCCAAAAACATCCTGAAACAAATAAAAAAGTAAAGCTAAAAATAACACAGTTCCCCAAATCAAAACTCCGCCCATTGTTGGGGTACCCTCCTTCTTTTTATGCAATTTAGAAAAAATGGGGGTATCTTTCTCGTCTCTGATTTTTTTACCTATATTGTTTTTCCTTAAAATATTAAGAAGTGTGGGCATCCAAAAAAGCGCCACTAAAAAAGATAGCGTTGTGATAACAAAAATTTTAATTACATATGTTCCTTCCATAGTCTAGTTTGTAGCTTGTAGTGAGTAGTCGGTAGTTGTTTTTTTGTCTTTCTACAAACTACCAACTACAAACTAATAACTAATTTAGTCTGCTTTTCTCTTTTTTAATAAAATAAACGGGGTCTTAAGTAAAATATACAAATCTAATCTTGGTAACCAATTTTCAATATAATAAGTATCAAGCTTGGCTTCATCCTCAAAGGTTAAATCGCTCCTCCCGCTAATTTGGCTTAAGCCCGTTACCCCCGGCTTAATTGTCAAAAGTTTTTTGTGCTGCTTTTTGTATTTAGCAACCTCCTCTGGCTCATGCGGCCTAGGACCGACCAAGCTCATTTTGCCAATCAAAACATTAAAAAACTCCGGCAATTCATCAAGGCTGGTTTTTCGCAAAAACTTACCAACTTTAGTTATCCGGGGATCATTTTTATATTTTACCATAGGATTTTCCTCATTCCAACCCCTAGTATCCTGAACTTTATCCCTAAACTCACTATCATACCTCATTTTATGCGCGCCATCAATCATTGATCTGAATTTAAAATAAAAAAATGGCTTTTCATACTGCCCTATTCTCTCATAACCAAAAAAGATTGGCCCCCTTGAATCAAGCTTGACCCAGATAGCAATTCCAATCATTACTGGTGAAAAAGTAATAATTCCAATCAAGCTGCCGACTATATCTATTATTCTTTTTAATATTTTTCGCCAACCATCAAGCGGCGTTCTTTTAAGTTCAATTATCGGCACCCCTGCTACATCTTGAATTTCTACATTGGTAGCTTTAGTTTCAAACAAACTAGGAATATATTTATAAACTACGTGATGCTCATTGCAAAAATCAACTAAAAGAGAAGCTGCTTCGCTGTCAAAGTTTTCTCCTTGCAAAATCTCATCGATTTTTTTATTTTCTACAAAATATTTAATCTCTGGAAGGGCATTAATTGAATTATCTTTTATCACCTTAACCACCTTATAGCCAAAAGCCGGCCTTGCCTCGAATAATTTAACAATATTTTTAGCCGCATCATCATCTCCTACTACCAAAAGGTTATGAACGCCAATTCCTTTTTTAAACAATTTCCTTTGAACTAAAGTTATAAAAAATCTTCCCAAAAAAACAAAAATAAAACTAAATATCCATCCAGCTAAAACTATAAATCGAGAATCAAAAAGTTCTCGACTGGCAAAAATTGCAAGCAAAATAAGCATTACTCCTACTGTACAAGCAGAAAATATTTTAGAAAATTCATCAATAAACCTGCGACTCCTTTTACTATAATAAAGACCAGTAAAGGCAAAGACTAAAATCCAAACAATTGCCACAGGTAAAATTACTTTTATATAAGATGAAAAAGGCAAATTAAATATAATAGGCCGAATATCTTCCACATAAGGAGAAAAACGCAAAAAATAAGCAGCCAAAGCTGCCAAGATTATCATCAAAAAATCTACTGGTACTAATATTGCTGTAAAAATTAATTCTGCTTTCTTCATAGGTTTGTTATATGAAAAGAGGTCGGGATTTTCTCCGACCTCGGCTTTTTTAAGACTGGAGAAAATAATTTTTATCCCCCCTGATAATCCTTAGTAGCTCTAATACTACCCACATTTGCAGGGGCTCGGCCACAATCCTCAATGGATGTATATTTAGGGCGATAATCCGGATGACCCGGATGACTTTGACATATATCAAATAAATTATATATAGATAATGTTGCACTGCAAATAGAGCACACCCTTCCTTCTTCCATGGTAATTATTTTTTTCTTTGCCACTTTTATCTCCTATTTTGTTTTTGTTTTTTAAAAAATAAACCCTCAAGTGTCTTACCTCTAGTCTTAAAAGTAAAACCCCTAAGGGTCTTGGGCAGGCTATAAGCCGGATTCTGTTTTCCGCTAAAAGCAGAACGATAATAATCTATCTAGGATTAACATTGCTGTTAATCTCAAGCGGCTCACCGATATAATCAGTACGGCCTTGCACCAGACAGGGTTTACCACACACACTCTGTCACCAGAGGGCGATGATTGTAGCCTTTTATCTTAAGAATAAAAGACACCAAACTACTTTTCACCTTTGGCCCCGGCACGCCGGGGTTAGTATTGTCTCTGCGGCACTTTCCCTAGGGTTGCCCCTGGTCGCCTTTAACGACTGCCTGCTTCCTTAATAAATAAATTATCAAGGGGTGTCCGGACTTTCCTCCAAATTATAAAAACCTGGTAATTATCCACCTACCCAAGTATTAATATACTAGCATATTTAAGCCAAAAAGTCAATGTATAATGCTTAAATTCTATTTAAGAGCTAAAATTAGCATAGAAAACGACTTTTCCAACTTAATACAAAA
>CAYNJS010000063.1:0-3919 GCA_964397635.1 uncultured Gammaproteobacteria bacterium | reverse complement strand
TACCTTAAGAGATGTCTTTTTTGTAGAAATTAAGGTTTGGGTTAGAATGTAAGACTGTCACTAAGTGCTGATTTTATCTAAACTCCCAACTTTTGGCAAATTTCTTTTAAAAATTTTTGGCCTATACTAAGGCATAAGCAAAAAATTTTTATTAATAAATTTTCTCAAAATTTGAAAATTTATATCAAAAACGGCATTTAGCGACAATCCCGCAAAACGACGATTTGACATAAATTTTATTTTTTATTATTATAAATACATACCTTTACCTGGGGTGGGGGTCTAACAATTAATTAATAAAAAATTATGCAAGATCACAAAGACAAATCTTTAATAGCCCTTAAAAAGGCTCGCGGGATGCTCCAAAAAATTATTAAAATGATCGAGGAAAAAGAATATTGCATTGATATTATGCAGCAGAATTTAGCCGTAATTGGGCTCCTTCGCTCAGCTCATGAATCTTTAATGGAAGGTCATTTAAAAAGTTGTTTTACTCAGGCGATGCAGTCAAAAAATGAAAAATTAAAAAAACAAATGACCGAAGAAATTTTAAAAGTTACTAAACTATTTAATAAATAAAATATCTCTATTTTTGTCATTCCTGCGCCCGCCTGCAACGTTATGCAACGTAGCATTTCGGGCAGGCAGGCAGGTAGATTCCGGATAAATTTTAAAAAATTTTCCGTAATGACAAGGGGGAACATCTTAATATATGACAAAAAAAATAAACATAGCAGTTGATGGTATGCATTGCCGTAGCTGTAAGACCTTAATTGAGAGTGATATAGAAAGTTTAGAGGGAATAAAAAATATTAATGTTAATTATCAAACCGGAGAGTGTGAAGTTGAGTTTGATGAGAATAAAATATCAGAAAGAGAAATTTTTAAAACAATAGAAAATCTAAATTATAAAGTTGTCTTAGATGGCGATAAAAAACTAGAGAAAAAAACAAGTAATTTTAGTATCAAAAGTTTTTTGATGCCAATAATTTTACTTGTTTTGTTTTTTATAACTTATTACCTTATAAAAAATTCTGGTTCAATGGAGATTTTAGCAAAACTAAACGAAAGCAACTTGAGCTACCCTTTAATTTTCCTGATCGGTATTTTAGCTAGCTTTCATTGTGTTGGTATGTGTGGTGGATTAGTTGTTACTTATACTGCTGGCTATGAAGCCCAAAAAGAAAAAAGAAAAATAAAGAGCAATGTGCATGCGTCGCATTTTCAGTATAATTTAGGTCGTCTTATTTCTTATACGGCTGTCGGTGGTGTGCTTGGGGGGCTGGAGTCATTTTTTGGGGTTAACCCAACGTTTACCGGAATTGTTACTTTAGTAGCAGGTGGTTTAATGATTTTGATGGGATTATCACTTTTAACTAATTTTACTTGGTTAAAGAAAATAAAAATCAAAACTCCAGATTCTATTACTAGATTTTTATATAATAATAGAAGGAGTGAAAAACCAAAGGGTCCAATGGTAATTGGTCTGCTTACTGGGTTTATGCCATGTGGACCTTTGCAGGCCATGCAGCTTTATGCATTGGCTTCTGGTAGTTTTATTAGCGGATCCTTATCAATGGGAATTTACGCATTGGGGACAATTCCATTAATGTTTGGCTTTGGTTCGTTTTTATCTTTAATCAGTAAAGACAGGATTAAGCAAATTATCAAGTTGTCAGGTTTGATTGTTATTTTACTTGGAGTATTTATGTTTAATCGGGGCTTAGTTAATTTTGGTTATGGAGACAGGGATTTTTCTTCCCAAGATAACGTGGTTGTTGTAGGCAGTAACGACGATATTCAAATAGTAGAAATGGATGTTACTTATAGTGGTTATAAGCCAAATATTTTATACATTAAAAAAGATGTACCAGTTAAATGGATAATTCGTGATAAAGGAATTACAGGATGTACTAACGAAATATTCTTATATCATGAAGATGGAACTATAAAACAAAAGTTGAATAAAAAAGAAACTGTAATTGAGTTTACGCCAACGAAGTTGGGTGAATTAAAGTTTAGCTGTTGGATGCAAATGGTTTGGGGTAAATTTATCGTAACAGAAGATGGCAGTCAGGTTAAGGGAGATTCTTCGATGCAAGAGGTTCAGGCAGCCGAAATTCCAGCTAGCGGTGGTTGTGGTGGCGAAGGTGGTTGTGGCGGAGGCTGCGGTGGAGGGACTGCCTGTGGTTGCGGGGCCCAATAAACGTGGTAGAATGAAAATATAGAAGGGAGGTGATAAATATGATGGATTTTTTACATTGTGGTGGGTATGGATTTGGATTTAGCTGGCCATTTATGTTTTTGTTTTGGGTGCTAATTGTTTTTGGGGCTATCGCGATTATTCGTTGGTTGGTAGTAGGGCAAGCCGAGCACAAAGATCAAACCAAAACCCCGCTGGACATTTTAAAAGAGCGTTATGCCAAGGGTGAAATCAATAAAAAAGAGTTTGAAGAAAAGAAAAAAGATTTGGTGTAATAATTACAAAGTATAAATTTTTAATTTTTTAAATATATTTTTCAATATGTCTAAAAAAGAAACAATTAAAATTACCGGGATGCATTGTGCTAGTTGTGCAACCAATATAACGCGTGATCTTAAAAATCAAGAAGGCGTTAAAGAGGCTCAAGTTAATTACGCAACTGAAAAAGCAGTAATTGAATACGATGAAAACAAAGTTCAACATGAAAAATTAAAGGAGACAATTGTAAAAGCCGGTTATGGAGTGGAAGAAAAAGAACATCATCACAAGGATAATGGTGGCCATGACCACGATCACAACGGAGACATAAAAAAAGAAAAATTAAAAGTTATTTTAGCAATTATTTTATCTTTACCGGTGGTTGTAAGAATGTTTTTTATGTGGGAGATTTCCGGAAGTTTCTGGGGGGTAAGTTTAACTAACTGGATTCAGCATGATTTAACTTTTATTGTGGTTTTCTTTTTAGGTTGGCGATTTCATAAAAGCGCTTTCGAACAGCTAAAAAGATTTAGGGCCAATATGGATACATTAATTTCCATGGGAACCCTAATGGCATATTTTTATAGCGTATATGCAATGTTTGTGGGTCAGCATTTATATTTTGAAAGCGCAGCTGCAATTACCACTTTAATATTACTTGGAAAATATTTAGAGTTAAAAAGCAAGGGGCGAGCTAGTCAGGCCATGAAAAAATTAATGGAGCTTGGAGCAAAAAAAGCAAAATTAATAACAAGCGAGGGTAGGGAGGTTGAAATTGAAATTGATGATATAAAAGTAGGGGACATTTTATTGGTTAGGCCGAGTGAAAAGATTCCTTTAGACGGTGTTGTGGTCGAGGGTGAGTCCAATATAAATGAATCAATGTTGACCGGAGAGAGTTTGCCGGTTTCTAAAAAAGTTGGAGACAAAGTATTTGGAGCAACGATTAATGAAAACGGAGTTATTAAAATAAAAGTAACCCAAATAGGTGAGGGTACAGTTTTAGCTCAAATTATTAAAACAGTTGAAGATGCCCAACACTATAAAGCTCCAATCCAAAAGTTGGCTGATAGAATTTCAGCAATTTTTGTGCCAATAGTTATTGTAATTGCTATTATATCTTTTTTGAGCTGGTTTTTTGTTAGTGGAGATTTTCCATTGGCTTTAATTAATGGGGTGGCGGTTTTAATTATTGCGTGCCCTTGTGCCTTGGGAATTGCAACGCCAATAGCCGTAATGGTCGGAACAAGTGTGGGAGCTAGAAAAGGAATTTTAATTAAAAGCGGAGAGAGTTTTGAAAAGGCAAAAAATATCGAGGTTGTAGTTTTAGATAAAACAGGAACCTTAACTAAGGGGGAGCCAAAGGTTCAGGAAGTTTTGGTTAATGAAACAAGCGATTTTAAAGAAGAAAGTGTTTTAAAGATCGGGGGATCTTTATCTAATTTATCAGAGCATCCT
>CAYNJS010000062.1:0-4252 GCA_964397635.1 uncultured Gammaproteobacteria bacterium | reverse complement strand
GGTAGGACATTTCTATTTGGCTCAAAGTATGACATTTCTAAATGGCCTTGACAGACGAACTGCTATAATATTTAGTGTGGCGCAAAACTAAGAAATAGTGGTAAAATTAGCCTTGAAACAGATTTTTACACCACACTAAATATTGTAAAGCCATTAAACTTGCAAAAAATTTTAAATAAGGTAAGATAAAACAAGAATGCAAAAGTCAAAAATTAAAAATCAAAATTTAAGAGTCGCTTCGCGACAATTATTAAATTAATCATGAGCGTAGTGAATACTAAAATTTTGCATTTTCCCGCCACTTATATTTAATTTTAATGAAGCGGGATCCCGCTGGGGCGGTGATGATATTTGATATTTGATTTTTTTTGTTATGTTAAATCCAAATTTAATAGAAAAAATTCCTCCGCAAAATCTTGAGGCGGAACAATCTTTTCTTGGCTCGCTTTTAATCGATAAAAATGCTATTACCAAGATAGCTGATATCGTTAGTGAAGTTGATTTTTATGATTATAAACATGGAGTTATCTACTCTACTATTTTAGAACTGTACGAAAAACATCAACCAATTGACATTTTAAATGTTTCCAATAGATTAAACGAAAAAAATAAATTAAAGGAAATTGGCGGTAGAACCTATTTAGTGGGTCTAACTAATACCGTACCGTCTTCATCTCATGTTGTTTCTTATGCTGAAATTGTCTCTAAAAAGGCAACATTAAGGCGTTTGATTAGCGCTAGTGCAGATATCTCTGAAATGGCTTACAAAGAGTCGGAAGATGCCGCAAAACTACTGGATGAAGCTGAGCAAAAATTATTCGGCGTATCTCAACAACACTTAAAACAAAATTTTATACCTATTAAAGATGTTTTAGATAGCGCCTTTGATAGAATTGACGAATTACATAACAACAAGGGCGAGCTTCGAGGTGTACCGACTGGATTTTTAGATCTTGATAAAAAATTAGCGGGTTTACAAAAATCAGATTTAGTAATTTTAGCAGCCAGGCCATCTATTGGTAAAACATCGTTAGCCCTTGATATCGCAAGAAATGTAGCTAAACATAAAGTTCCAGTAGGATTATTTTCACTAGAAATGAGCAAAGAGCAACTTGTAGACAGATTAATCTGCGCTGAAGCTGACGTTGACCTTTGGAAACTTAGAACCGGCCAACTTTCTACCCGTGAAGAAGATGATGACTTTGCCAGAATTAACTACGCTATGGGTGAACTAGCTGAAACAGAAATATATATTGATGATTCAGCGGCTTCAAATATAATGGATATTAGAACTAAAGCCAGAAGGTTAAAAATGGAACATGACTTAGGCTTAGTTGTTATTGATTATCTGCAATTAATGGAAGGACGTCGAAATGATAATCGAGTTCAAGAAATTGCTGAAATTTCCAGAGCCCTAAAGGGTCTAGCTCGTGAGCTTGATGTTCCGGTTTTAGCCTTGTCCCAGCTATCTCGTGGAGTAGAATCCAGAACACCTCCAATTCCAAAACTAGCCGACTTAAGAGAATCTGGATCCATTGAACAAGATGCTGATGTGGTAATGTTTATTTATCGTGAAGATTATTATAAAAAAGATTCATCCAGGCCAAATGTAGCTGAAATTCATATAGCTAAACATCGTAACGGTCCAACTGGTGTGGTTGATTTATATTTTGAAGCCAATAAGGCAAGTTTTAGAAACTTAGACAAAACCGTTGAAGAACCAGTTCATCAATAGGTCTATAGTATAATAAAGTATGTAACGAAATTTTAAGATTTTGAGAGAATTTTCGTGAAAAAATTTTTTGCTTATACCCTAGCATAGGCTAAAAATTTTTATAGAAAATTAACCTAAAAAATAAAATTGCAGTAGTATTTTATTGTGCTATAGACCTACTAAGCTTAATAATAAAATAAAAAAATTATGTTCGACAAATTAAAACAAATTCGTGAAATGCAGAAACAAGCTAAAGAAGTTCAAAAGACATTAGCCGATGAAATCATCGTTGTAAACCATGGTGATGTAGAGATAAAACTAGACGGTAACATGGAAATTAAATCCATTAATATACAAAACTTAGATAATAAAGAAAACCTAGAAAAAGATCTTAAAAATGCTGTTAATGACGGCATTAAAAAAGCTCAAAAAGTAATGGCCCAAAAAATGATGGGCGGTGGGATGAATATTCCAGGAATGTAAACTAGTGCGTAGTTTATAGTTGGTAATGAGTAGTCAGCTATCAACACAAGTTACTATTTTTCAATTTCTTTCTACTCACTACCAACTAAATGCTGCCAAACCCGATAAAAAATTTAATTTTTCACTTTAATAAACTTCCCGGAATTGGAACAAAAACATCCGAGAAGTTTGTTTTTCATTTGTTAAAATTAAGTCCGCAGGAAATTCAAGAATTTGCCCAGGCCATACTAGACTTAAAAACTAAGATTAAAACCTGTAATATTTGTTATAACTTTTCAGAGGTTTCACCATGTAGTATTTGTAGCGATCAAAAAAGGGACAAAAAAGTAATCTGTATTGTGGCTAAACCTCAAGATATTCATCCAATTGAATCAACTCACAAATTTAACGGCGTTTACCATATTCTGGGCGGACTAATTGATAATCTAGCCGGGGTTACACCAGACAAACTAAATATTAAACAATTAGAAGAAAGATTAAAAGCAAACCAAGTTGAAGAGCTAATTTTAGCCTTTAATCCGGATATTCAAGGTGAAGCTACTACAATTTATTTACAAAAAATATTAAAACCATTAAATATAAAAATAACTCGCCTTGGTAGAGGCTTGCCTATGGGAGCAGACTTAGAATATGCTGATGAAATAACTTTATCTAATGCCCTTGAATATAGAAACGAACTATAAGGAGAAGACAATGAAAAAAATTATTGGGATGCTAATTGGAAAATTAAGGCGAAAGAAGATTATTCTTCTTTTAAACACAGAAGCAGACATGGAAACAAGGAAATTGTCTCGACCAGTTGAATTTGCTAAAAAAGTTGCCCAAATCCATGGCCCAGCCGAAATGCCATCGTAAGAAAATCTTAACCAAAATAAAAAGCCCGCTATCACTTAAGTGACGCGGGTTTTAAAATTTAACATTTTGATTTTTAACCTGCCGGAATAAATTGAAAAGTCTTATCACCGTCTTTAATCCCAAGGACTTGAAGAGTTCTTATAGTACAAAGAACACCATTTTTTAATTTTTCAGGTAAAAATTGATACAAATAGTTTGTGCAAACAACATTTTCTTCGAAATGTTCATTGTCTTCAAAATTAACAGTTATCACTCTTTGACCTATAAACCTCTGATTACATACACCCTTGTAAATACTAACCAACAATTTTGCTTTAATCATTTTTCCACTCTCCTTCTTTACATTTAATTTCTCTAACCGATACATGCTCAAATGAATTCATGTTAGCACGTCCATCTATAACATTAACAGTAGAAACTACCTCAAAACATTGTTTTCCTTTTATTGAAATATTCTCCTCACCAATTAATCCAAAAATTATCTTTTCCTGTTGATTTTTTTCAGACCAGTCTACGGTAAGTCCGTAGGCCAAAAAACAAAAAAATAACCGTACTGATTATTCTCTTCCTCATCCTATTGTTCTCCTTTTGAGTATTTTATAGATAATGGCTGGCTTTTTAAAAAAGATCGTTAATTTAATCAGTTAAGCTAATTTTGTCAACTAAAAAAGCGTCTCCGTTGAGATATTTTTTTATTTACAATATTTTAACTAATTTTTGTAATTTTTACTTTAGTAAAATACTGTCTGTGGCCTAAATTTCTTTTGTATCTAGTTTTAGCCTTGTATTTTATAACTTGAATTTTTTTATCCCTGTCTTGCTCTAAAACTTCGGCTTCAACCTTAGCACCTTTTATAAATGGAGTGCCAACTTGAGTTTCTTTGCCCTTATCGTCAGAGATAAGTAAAACTTCTTTAAAATCAATCTTTTTACCTACTTCTTTGTCGATTTTTTCAATTTTTAGTGCCTGACCTTCGGTAACTTTATACTGTTTACCACCGATTTTAATTACTGCAAGTGTCATATTTTTGTAAATAAAATTAAAATTCTAAATTCAATAGAATTTAGAATTTTTTATATTCCTAAATATCTTATTAATAACTTTTAATATAATACACTATTTCCCTTATTTTGTCAACAATTCTACGGCTCTATAATATTAACGGTGGCGCAAAACTCTATTTAAGAGCTAAAATTAGC
>CAYNJS010000061.1:0-4493 GCA_964397635.1 uncultured Gammaproteobacteria bacterium | reverse complement strand
AAAGACGAGACTATAAATTTACATGGATTTGTTCCTTCAGTAGAACCCTTTATAGACTCAGCAGAAATTTGCTTAGCTCCGCTTAGAATGGGTAGCGGAAGCAGATTAAAGATTTTAGAATACTTTGCTCAAGCTAAGCCTGTGATTGCGACTACTATTGCGGCCGAAGGAATTGACTATGAAGATGATAAAAATGTTTTAATTACTGATGAACCAAAGGACTTTGCAGAAAAAATTATTAGTTTATTAAACGACTCAAATAAACAAGACCAACTTGGTCTAGAAGCTAGAAGACTAGTTGTTGAAAAATACAGCTGGGATAGTATTGCTCAAAAATTAGGAAATTTTATAAGTTAGACCGTCTCTAAAGCCCCTTAAGTAAGACTTGATTCTGGCTGTGTTTTTAAATAGTAAGAAATATCTTAGAGAGTCTAAAATATAAAAGGGAACGAAAAATAAATAATTATAAAACTTAGCATGGCGGCGCATAAAGATTAACCGGTTGCGAGTAAGATAATAAATGGAAAATGGACTTAAATCGCCACCAGTAGAAGAACTAACCTTGTGCCAAAGCTCGGCTTTCGGTTGGTAAACTATTTTATAACCTTCTTTTCTGGTTTTTACACAAAAATCTGCGTCTTCCCAATAAGAGAAATATTCTTCGTCTAGTCCCTTTATTTTTTCTAATAACTCAGCCTTAATCAACATGGAAGATCCTTCAATATAATCTACTTCTTGTTTTTCCTCTAGTTTTAAATGCTTGGCCTCACCAGTAAATAGATTAATAGATCCGCCACCGAAAGCAATTTCTTTAGGACGATCATAAAAATATAATTTAGGTCCGACAATTCCAATCTTAGGATCAGACTCTGCTTCGGCAACTAATAAATCTAGAAAATTGGGACTTACTTTAATGTCATTATTAAGTAATAGAACATAATCTGAGTTATCTTCCATGGCTTCTTTAATTCCAGTATTACACCCTCCGGTAAAGCCAAAATTTTCTGGGTTTTTAAATAATTCTATATAGGGGTATTTTTCCTTGAGTAGATCCCCCTCTGGCTCCTTAGATCCGTTATCAACTAAAATAATTTGATAATTAGAGTAAGTAACTTTTTTTAAAGATTCTAAAACCTCTATAGAGTCATCTATATTGTTCCAGTTTAATATAACTATGGAAACTTTTTTATTAGACATTGCCGCGTTTGATTAATAATAATATTTCTTCTTTACTAAATCCTTTGATTAACCAAAGAACTAATACATAGATAATAGCTCCTATAGCTGTAACTAGCAAGACCTGAAAATCTTGCAAGAAAAATATTACTACCCCCATAACTCCGGCCGCAATTAAAGGCTTTATTAATGATGGTAAGAAAGATAAAGAAAATATTCTTTTTTGAAAAAAGATAAACATGAAAACTAAAATAGTAGTTTCAGATAAAAGAGTGGCCCAGGCAGCTCCTTGTAAGCTGAACTGAGGAATTAGAATTAAATTAGCAATTACATTAATACTAGCTCCTAGCCCCACTCCAATCATAAATACTTTTCGTTGCATACAAGCTAGTAAAGTAGCCCCATAAGCCTGGCTGATAAAGATGGCGACAATGGTCCAGATTAATATTTGTAAGGCTGGGGCACCATTAACAAATTCTGGTCCAAACAAGAATAAAATTAAGGGCTTGGCTAAAATAACTCCACCAATAGCGATTGGAATTGATAATGAAACAAAAATTTTAAAACTAGAGCTTAATAATTTTTTAAGTTCTTTTTTAGATTCTAAAAATAACTTGGAGATAACTGGGAAGATGGCTTGATAATAAAGAGTTCCTACGATCAACAAGATCATTAATATTTTATAAACCGCCCCATACCATCCAGTGATTTCTTCTCCCTTAATAAAGAAAAGCATGGTTTGATCAAGATAATAAGAGATACCCATGAAAAAAGCGCTAAAGACAAAAGGAATAACGCCTTTAAACATTTTTTTCCAAAGAGGAATATTTATTCCAGGGCGCAAAGCGGTAACTTTCTTGATGATAAAAAAACCAGCTAAGAAAAATATTACAACGTGGGCTATTAAATTGGCTTGAAAAATCATAACTAAGCCCAGATCAAGAACAATTACTCCAAGCATTAATAAGGAGCCTAAGACACCCAAGCTGATTCTAAATATAGCCTCGTACTGCATTTTCTCCATAGACCTGAAGATGGCGTAGAAAAGGAAAATAAAGCTTTCTATGGCCAATGTAATACCAGCTAAGTAAACAATGGTTCTGATTTCTACAGTTTGATCAGCTAGGTAAACTGCAACCACTAAAAAGACAAAGTAAAAAGCAGAAATAATTAATTTTAATCCTAAAGCACTTTCTAAATAAGTTTTAATCTTAGTTTTGTCTCGGGAAAATTCATTAACTAAATAATTTAAAAACCCAAAGTCTGCTAAAAAGCTAAACAGCTGGGTAAAAGAAATAGCAAAGATATACTTTCCATAACTAGCATCGCCTAAATAGCGAGCTAATAAAATAGCAATTACAGTACTTAATCCTAGTCTGGTAACCTCTCCAACAGACAGCCAAAGAGTATTATTTAAAACGCGTTTAGCTAAGCTCATTTTAATTCAAAAATATAAAATTGATCTTCTTGGTGATGAACTATATTAAAATACTGGTCATCTAAGAATTTATTAAATCCCTTGAAGGTTTTAAATTTTTTCTCTTGGTTAGGAGCGTAAAAAACTTCCTCTTGATCTCTCTGCCTAACCCAAAAGCTAGTTCGACCGTCAATGTAAATTAATATTCTTTGATCTTGCTCTTTTAAAAGAGAATAAACTTTCTCTGCTTTTTTCTTAACCATTACTTCATTCATAATATCTTCAGCTGGCATAAACGAGTGCCGCTCGCTATAAGCAGAGAAAAATAAGCTATTAACTGTATCGGTGATTATTAAATCTTCGGGAGAAGTATTTTCTTTAAGCCACTGGGCGACTTCAAACTCACTAGGAGTAATTAAAGTATAATTTCCTTGATTATTCTCCAAAGCAGTGACGTCTTTAATTTGCAAGTAATATTGTTTAGCGGCGCTAATTGGAAGAAGGACTAGGATTACCAGGATGAATAAATATTTTAAGAATTTATTACTGCTTAATTTATAAATTTGTAAAATAGCTAAGCTTAAAAATAATATAACTAGTGGAATTAAAGAGATTAATAATCGATGAGAGGCATTAAGAGGTAAAAAATAAGCACAAAGAATTAAAAATAATCCAGGTAAGAAACAAACTACTGATTTATTTTTGTAAAATAGCGCACCCAAAGCAGCTAAGCCTAAAATAAATATAGAAAAATAGTTTAATAAATTTTCAAAATGAGAATTAAAATTGTATTTACTTAAGTCTAGTTCTCCAAAGATGCTTAAACTGGTTTGATTTAAATTTAAAATTTTAAATCCTTGAAGTAATAAAAATAAAAAACTTAGTAAAAATATAGCAAAAATTATTCTAGAAATTATTTTAGGATTTTTTTGATATAGATATTTGAACAATAACAAGGAAAAAATAATTGCTAAATTAGCTAGACCCATTGGCCAATGTATTAAAAGACTAGTAATGGTAATAATAATTAAGGTTAGGGCTTTTTTATTTTTAAGGTTCCAGATTAGATATAAAAAATAAGGCAAAATAATATAAGACAATACTTTTGGAGCAGTGTTTAATAAGCTAGCATACTCTATGGTGATTAAAGGAGCTAAAAAGCTGGCCAGTAAGGCGATTTTATTGTTTTGGGATATTTTATTAACAAATAAATAGATTCCTACAGAATAAAGAGGGATAGATAAAAATCTAAAAACCCATAATAAATCAAAAGTTTCTATGAAAAATATTTTTACTAAAACAGCAAATAACGTATGAAAACTTGGAAGATAGGCTGGAGCATAAACAAATTCACCAGCTAAGACTTGATTAATAAACCTGGTGTGGCGGAAAATATCGACATCTGGAAGATATGGATAAGGCGCCCAATAAGTTAAAGCTCCGGCAATTAAAAGCCCAAGGCCGAAAGCCCAAAAAATAAACTTATCAAATTTCCACGTATATTTTTTTATAAAAATTCCTAAAATAGCTAAAGGCGCGATTAAGAGAATTAAATAAAAAATATTATAAACCCCAAATAATAATAAAACTAAACTTAGTAAAAAGATTAAAATAAATCCTAAGCACCAAGATAAAATTGGGTTTAATTTAAAAATCCTTCCTATAAAGTAAGGAATGATTATAAAAAACGGTAAAGCGATAAAACTAAGAACTAGAATATTTTTTGAGAATTAAAATTATTAAACCAGTAACAACTAAAAACCACAGCCACCATAAAAAATTAATATAATAGCTGACAAAATTATTAGTTACTATATTTAAAATAAAAAATATAAAATAAAATACTAAATTTACTAGACCAAGTATATGGCAAAAGTTCAGGAATTAATATTAATTTTAT
>CAYNJS010000060.1:0-4563 GCA_964397635.1 uncultured Gammaproteobacteria bacterium | reverse complement strand
GGATTAATTTTATTTTTATTTATTATTATTTGTCCATTTTTTATTTTTATACCCCAATTATGTCATTCCCGCGCCCGCCTATGTCATTCCCGCGCCCGCCTATGTCATTCCCGCGCCCGCCTGCAACGCTGTAACAACTGCGGGCAGGAAGGCGGGAATCTATTTTCCTTTATTCTTTTCTTATCCTTTTCATCACTTCTTATAATAATGCTATTTGACCACTATCTTTGGACTTCTCATTTTGGGCTTTTATTTTTCTGGCTTGTTTTAGGCTTAGGAGCAAGAAACGGATTTCAAAGATAAATTATATAAAAATTTAAAAAGCGATGAATAGAAAATATTCATCGCTTTTTTGTATTTTTTCTCCTACAAAACCACAAACTTTTTTGCGATCTTGATTGAAGGGGCAAGAAAGATTAGTTAATCTTCCTTGCCCGGCAAACTACTTCACCGCCTCCTTTTGCTTGAGCTCTTCTCGAATTCTTGTGAGAAGCGATGGGTCGTTTTTGACCAAACAGTAAGCGCGGATGAGACCATGGCGGTAAAAGCAATCACGCTTAGCTCTTCGACCGCTAGTCAGAAGAAACCAATGCCCGGCATCATGCTCATCATCACGTGAGCGGTCTTCACATTTGAAGGGTGTGCCGGCCTCTCGGAATACTATAAAACGAAATGCTTTCAAGCCGAAAGAGTAATCCATTCCCCTGCAGGAGCAGTCCACGAATTTTTCCAACTCATCGAAGTGATGGGCGATAAATTCCGGACCGAGGTTTTCAACGATCGCACGCTCCTTGTCGTCCTCGCAGAAGTCAAGAGCTTCTACTAGAAATCTCTCTTGCTTAAGCTTGGCGATCGTGTCTTTGGAAATGAACTCATCTCTCTCGATCTGTCGATCAATAGAGCGTATACGGTTCAAGAGTTCTTTATCCTTGATAAACATGACTATTCTCCTTTTCTGAGATTATTGCCTGAAAGTAGGCGGTAATTTTAAGGTGCGATATTAAGCTAAATTATTAGCTTAATATTGCAGTATACTACAAAATGCAAATATAGTCAACCATTTTTGACTACTGCTATTGACTTTTTACTTTATATAAGCTATAATCTAGATATAATAAAAAAGTGTCATTAATTTTTGACAACATAATATCATGAAAAATACTCAAGCTTTAATAGATTTAGGCCTAACTAATCAAGAGTCTGGAGTTTATCTTAGTCTGCTTCGTTTAGGTGGTTCTCTAGCTAGCACTGTCGCAAAAGACATGGGAATCAAGAGAACAACTGCCTACCCCATACTTAAGACCTTAACTCAAAAAGGTTTTGCTACTATTTATTTTAGAAAAAATAAACGATATTATTATGCTGCCAAACCACACAAACTCTCCAATCAATTTGAAAAAAAACTAGAGCTTTTCAACAACATTGTTCCTTTTCTGGAAACACTCGAAAAAAAAGAAGCCCAAACTATTGGACTTAGGTTTATAGAAACCAAGGAGGAGTTAAAACATTTTTATAACAGTATTTTAGATGAATATAAAAATAAAGAATATCGTATCATTGAAAGCGCGGTAGCATGGGAAGGAATTGATACAGAGTATTTTACAGAGTATCGAAAAAAGCGGGCAAAAAACAAAATTAAAACAAAATTACTATTATCATCAGACTCTAAAGATGTAAACCCAACCGATACAAAATTATTGCGTACATTTAGATATCTCCCGAATAAATATAAATTCAAAAGCACTATTGATATTTTTGATGACAAAATATTGATAGTCAGCCCGGAACTTTCTTCATTGGCAGTCGTGATAGCCGTCCCACCGATGGTGGATATTTTTCAGTCAATCTTTGAAATTATTTGGGAAACATCAAAATAAAATATTTTTTAAAAAATACTACTGAGCATATAGCACTATTAATTTTTAGCATTTTATTCTTTTGGCTCATCTTTGGGCTTTGGTTAAATTTTCAAAAAACTTCGTAGTGTGGTAAAATAATATTAATAATCTTAATTTATCTAATATAAATTTCTTTTTTGCTTTTTTACTAAAAGCAAGGAGGGGGAATAAATTTATGAAAAAACATCCATTTGTTGTTTGGTTTAAAGAACTAAGGATTAAAGACGTTCCTTTGGTTGGAGGGAAAAATGCATCTTTAGGAGAGATGTATAGTCAACTTACTAAAAAAGGGGTTAACGTTCCTAATGGCTTTGCCGTTACTGCTTATGCTTATCATTATTTTTTAGAGCGTGCCGGGGTTAAAGATGATATTAAGCGGGCCTTAAAAGGGCTTAACACAAAAAATATCGATAACTTATATTATAGAGGGCATAAAGTAAGAGAAATTATTTTAAAGGCAAAACTGCCAAAAGAGCTCGAAAAAGAAATAATTAAAGCCTATAAAAAAATGAGCGCTCTTGATAAAGAAATGCGCGGAACCGATGTGGCTGTTAGATCATCAGCAACAGCCGAAGACCTTCCAGATGCTTCTTTCGCCGGGCAACAAGAAACCTTTTTAAATATTAGAGGTGAAAAAGAATTACTTATAGCTTGTAAAAAATGTTTTGCGTCTCTTTTTACTAATCGCGCCATTGTTTACAGACAAGCTAAAAAATTTGACCATTTTAAGGTTGGGCTATCTATTGGCGTGCAAAAAATGGTTAGAAGCGATTTGTCTTCGTCTGGCGTAATGTTTTCTATTGATACAGAGTCCGGTTTTAAGGATGCTGTTTTAATTAATTCTATCTATGGTCTTGGTGAAAACATTGTTCAAGGAAAAGTTACTCCCGATGAATTCCATGTTTTTAAGCCTTTATTAAAAAAGAATTTTCCGGCTATTTTATCAAGAAGCGTTGGCAGCAAAGAAATAAAAATGGTTTATACTCATAATTCTAAAAAACCCGTTAAAGATGTTAAGGTTTCGGAAAAAGACAGGAAAAAATTTAGTATCACTGATCTTGAAATTTTAACTTTGGCTAATTGGGCGATGAAAATTGAGGAACATTATAAAAAACCAATGGATATTGAATGGGCTAAAGACGGTAGGACTAAAAAGCTTTATATTGTTCAAGCTCGGCCTGAGACTGTTCACTCACAAAAAAATGTTAATGTTTTAGAAGAATATAAATTGCTAGAAAAAAAAGAACCTATTATATCTGGAGCTTCTGTTGGAGCAAGAATTGGATCCGGAAAAGTAAAAGTAATCATGGATGTTAATGATATTAAAAAATTTAAAAAAGGAGAAGTTCTGGTGACCGATATGACCGATCCTGATTGGGTTCCAATAATGAAAATAGCGTCTGCCATTGTAACTGACAAAGGCGGAAGAACTTGCCATGCTGCTATTATCTCTCGTGAACTTGGAATTCCTTGTATCGTTGGAACTGGTGGAGCAACTGAGGTCTTAACCTCAGGTAAACCCGTAACCGTTTCTTGTGCCCAAGGAGAAAAAGGTCATGTCTACGGAGGCATATTAAAATATAAAGTTCAGAAACATAATTTAAAATCCCTAAAAAGACCAAAGACAAAAGTCATGATGAATATTGGCAACCCTGAAACTGCTTTTGCAGAATCATTTATACCAAATGATGGGGTGGGGCTAGCTCGTGAAGAATTTATTATAAATAGCTATATTAAAATTCATCCACTGGCCTTAATAAAGTTTAATGAATTAAAAAAACTAGGCAGACTAACAAAAGCGGAGGTAAAAGAAATTGAAGAAATAACCGAAGGCTATAAAGATAAAAAAAGATTTTTTATCGATAAACTAGCCGAAGGAGTTAGTATGATTGCAGCGGCTTTTTATCCAAAAGATGTTATTATCAGAATGTCTGATTTTAAATCTAATGAATATGCTAACTTAATCGGCGGACGGCTTTTTGAGCCAGAAGAAGATAACCCTATGATTGGCTGGCGCGGAGCTTCTCGATATTACAGCAAAGAATATAAGCCGGCCTTTGATCTTGAATGTAAGGCTCTGCAAAAAGCCAGAAAAACAATTGGCTTAAATAATATAAAGTTAATGGTTCCATTTTGCAGAACTATTGAAGAAGGCCAAAAAGTGCTTGCTATAATGAAAAAAAATGGGCTAGTTAGAGGAAAAAATAAGCTAGATGTTTATGTAATGACCGAAATTCCATCTAATGTAATTTTGCTTGAAGAATTTGCTAAATTATTTGACGGCTTCTCTATTGGTTCAAATGATTTAACCCAATTAACCCTCGGTGTTGATCGCGACAGCGCCTTAGTTAGCCATGTATATGACGAAAGAAACCTAGCTGTAAAAACTTTAGTAAAACTGGCAATTGATAAAGCCAAAAAACATAAAAAGAAAATCGGTATTTGCGGCCAGGCGCCAAGTGACTTTCCTGACTTTGCCACCTTCTTAGTTGATAATCATATAGACAGCATTTCTCTAAACCCTGATACTGTAATCAAAACCACAATAGAAATTAATAAAAGAGAGAAAAGAAGGAGGGGGAGAAGAAAATAATTCAAAATAATTCAAAAGGCTCTATGTCAAAACCGGTGGTAGTTATTTTCTCATTTTATCCTTATTAAATCC
>CAYNJS010000059.1:0-4946 GCA_964397635.1 uncultured Gammaproteobacteria bacterium | reverse complement strand
GTAGGACATTTCTATTTGGCTCAAAGTATGACATTTCTAAATGGCCTTGACATACAAAAAGAAAAGGACCGTCGAAACGATCCTTTTTAAAAAGGTATATAGTGGATTAATCACTCCACTATATACACTGAATTTACCTCAATCTCCTCGCACAACTTTTGTGCTCGCGGCAAGGAAATCTCATACATCTCAGAAACCTCCCAATACTTACTCCCCTCCTTATGGACAGAAATTTCCAGGGTTCCATCCCTGGTATCTTCCACTAAGTTTACTTCATGTGTATCGGCTGTATCAAATACCTTGCTGTAATTTAAATTTGGGCACTCTACACGCAGGATATTGCCCTTTACCTTAAAGTCACAATTCAGGATTACCGGCATAACTCCGGCCAAGCAATTTACTGCAAAACAAATTACAGCTAAAGCCGTTAAAATCTGTGTCATCTTTTTCATCTCTTCTCTCCTCTTATAAATTAATTTTCCAATGATCAGATATGTCTGATCTGCATTTACGGCAGTTACCGTCAATATAGTAATGTGTGATATTTGGGTGCGAATAATCCGCACTAGTACAAATTATCTTTAAAATATTACGCGCTCCACAATTAGCGCATTTTACTGATTTGTGATTCTTAATATAAGAACCGATTAAAAATACAACCAAGACGGTGATAGACACATAAACTATAATTGGGTCCATGTTTTTTCTCCTCTAAAAAAGGGTTTGGGTTATAAGGTGCTTAACTATTTAACTATATAAATTAATATAAAATTATAGCATATTTTGTCTTTTTTGTCAACCCCGCCCCTTTAAATTATGACCATTATTTTAAGGTATTATTATTTTACAAAGAGAGCGGGGCAAATAGAAAAACATCAAAATATCAACAAAACTAGACCTTGTGAATTTGTGCGACCGCTCAAATTCACAAGGTTTAAAGTGTTAAAAAAACCGACTATTAAAATAGTCGGTTTTTACAGATTCCTGCCTCCGCAGGAATGACATAGAGGGAAACAGGAATGACATAAGATAAATTACAACTTATTTTCTTCTAAAATTACTTTAATTATGTTCTCTTCCCCGTCATGTAAAATCTTTAACTCGACTTCTGTTCCTGGTTTATTGCGACCAATAGCTCGTATTAAACTATGATTTTTATTTATCTGTTCGCCATTGACTTCTAAGATAATATCGTTTTCTACTAATCCCGCTTTATCAGCTGGACTGCCTGGAACAACAGCCAAATCACTCATGTTTCTACCTTTTACTATTAAAGCCCCATAATCAACATCGAGTTCGTTACTTTCAGCAATCATCTCATTTATCTGAAGATAACGTACCCCCAAGAACCCTCTTATTATTTTACCAGAATCTCTTACGCTTTCAAAAACAAATTTAGCTTCATTAGACGGTATAGCAAATCCAACTGATTGACCCTCGCCAGATATAGCAGTATTAACACCAATAACCCTGCCATTTAAATCAAGCAATGGTCCACCGGAATTTCCTGGATTAATAGCAGCGTCAGTTTGAATTACATCCTCTAACGATTCCCCCCTTCCTGCTCCACCGGCAATAATATTTCTACCAATTCCAGATATTATTCCTTTAGTAACGGTGTTTTTAAACTCCCCTAAAGTAAACCCAATAGCAATAACTGTTTGCCCTATTTTTAAATCAATTGAGTTTCCAAATTCCAATGATGGCAAATCGATTGGATCTATCTTGATTACAGCCAAATCGTTAATAGTGTCTTGAGCTAAAACTTCGGCCTCATACTTTTTACCATCACTGGTTATAACCGTATAATCAGCTTCACTATCACTAACAACATGCCTGTTTGTTATAATTAAACCTTTCTTGCTATCAACAATAAAACCTGTTCCAACTCCGATATCTTGCTTACCTTCTTTTGGGGCAGAATACTCCGGAAAACCAAATTCAAAATAATCGTCAAAAGGAAAAATATCCGGACCGGTACTATTATAATAATCAGTTAAATCTTTGGAAATTATTATACTAACAACTGCTGGGGTGGCTTTTTCTACTGCTCTAGTTGTAGCTGATTGTTCTTCACCTTGCTCAACTTCTAAATTTCTAATAATTCTATTTTCTATCTTTTGAATAGCTGGGCTATTGTATTTTAAACTGTAAATTCCAGCCAAATATCCCATAATACCACCGGAAATAGTTCCAAAAAACAAGCTAATAATAATTGAGCCGATAAACAAACGTTTAATTTCCTCGTTTATTTGATTTTCCTTTTTCTTCTTGCTCATAAAATTTTATTGATTTAAAATTCCACTTTCTTGAATTACTCTTATTTGATCAGGGTTTAAATTAACATCTTTAATAGATTGAATATTTTCACCGCCACTAAAAATCATTTGCCACAACTCTTGATACTGACCATAAAGATCAGCTAAAATTGGCGGAAGATAAAAAGCAGCTAAGATGATTGGTATAACTATAATCAAAAAATAAAACCAACCTTTAACTTTTTGCCAAAAAATCCAATGAGCCGTCTTTTGATTAAACCACAGAATTTCTTTTGATACTTTTAAATTCTCTTTTAAAAGTTCAATAATTTGATCATCTTTTGTTTTAGGTTTTTGTGGTACCCCGCTTTTTTCCTCGGTTTGAGTTGTTTTTTCTTGTGCCATAAAATTAAGGTTTTATATGATAATAATGCCAAATAAAAAATATATTAATTGATAACAGGGAAAAAATTAAAAGGTTTAAAAAAAACTTATTACTAAAAACAAACTTCTTTACCGGTAAAATTGCAACAAAAACCCACAACATAGAAGCCAAAATACTTTTAGCTACCCAATGATGCCAAAGAAAACTAGCAAACCAAGAATACAAACCAAAATGACTGCTTATAATGGTCACCAAGATAATAAAAATTATCGTATAAACGGTTGCATTGATTGCTGATTTTGGTGTTATCATTTTCATAAACTAAACTACTCCCGAGGAGATTCTGGCTTGGGTTATTATGTATCCAGCTACACACATATATATTGTTAAAATTACCAAAAATAAAACACTGGTTCTTAATATTTTTTTATATTCATCTGTTAATTTAAACCAAGATAAAAGCAATACTAAAAGAGATAAAAATGGAATAATTAAAAATAAATGTTCCTTTGATTCCATAAAGACAAAATGAACAATTGGTTTATTGTCTAAAATCGGACCCCTAACTATTGGGCCATAAACTTGAACATAATAAATACCAGCTACCACCCAAGAAATTAAAATAAAAATAAAACTAATCAAAGCATTTTGCCTTACTTTTTTTATATTTATTTTATCTATATGTTTCAAAGATTCTAAAAAAATATAAATTGGTAAAAAAGATCCAATCACCCCTGTTGCAACATGAATTGGTATTAATGGGTTAAACATATTAAAAGGTTATTGCTAAAATAATATGAGCAAAAACAGTTATTATCGTTCCTTTAAAAAATAAAAGGTGGAGCTTGCCAACGTTTATTTTTTTATTCTTAAACATATAGCGATGATATGGATTCATACAAGCACAGGTTAAAAACATACCTAGTAAAAAAATAAAAGAAACCCATCCGCTAATCATTGACAGTGACATAAAATACATCTTTGTTTATATCTATGTTATAATTATAATACAAAAAAAATTGGAAAACAACATATGAAAATTTTATCTATTTTTAAGGGATTTGTTACCAATTCCTCATCGGCGAACTATTGGTTAGAAGACGAAGATTATCACATCACAACGTCAACAGAGGGGCAAGTAATAAAACCAAATTCCATACCCAATAATCAAGTAAATAAAAACACTAGTTCAATAAATTCTATTGTAATCTTTTTGTCTTTTTCTGTTATAGTTGCTATTGTTCTTATAATAAGGAAAATTAAAAAAGTATGATTATCCTGAGAAAGGAAAAATTTGGCGGAATCGCCTTTAATAATAAAAATGCTCACGAGCTCTGGCTAGATGAAGAGCTTTTTTTAAAACTGGAAAAAAGTTTAAAAGAAAAAGATAAAATAAACGAGGATTTAAAGAAAACTTATAAAAAACTGGGTGTTAAAAATAACAAAAATAATTTTAAGGTAGTTAAAAATAAAACTGATATTAAAACCAGCTATGACTTCCCTGTTTTATCAGCCCCAACCTTAATTGATGTTAATATTACAGAAAAATGTAATTTAAATTGCCCTCACTGCTATATCAATAGCTCAAAAGATGGAAAACATATGAGCCTTGAAAATTTCCGCATAATCTTGAATGAGTGTAAAAAAAATGGCGTTCTCCAAATTGCACTTGGCGGAGGGGAGCCAACTCTTCATCCAAATTTTGGTTCAATGCTAAAAGAAACAAGAAAGGCTGGTATTATTCCTAATTTAACTAGCAATGGCAAGTACCTAAACTGGAAAAGTATTTACTATATGGCTCGTTATGCCGGCGCAGTAGCCCTTAGCATAGAAGAGCTAGACAGTGATTTTAAAAAAAGAAGAGGCTTTTCTATTAAAGAATTTGAAAAAAGCATAAAAAAATTAAAAGCCTCTAGAATAAATTTGGTCTTCCAAATTACCTTAGGTAGAAATAATCTCTCAAAAATAGATGATCTTACAAAATACCTGCTCCAATTTAAACCTTATGGAATAATTTTTTTAGCTTACAAACCTCAAGGCCGTGGCCTAAATTATGACCAGCCAATAGCTCTGGCTAATCCTGACAAAATAGAAACTACATTAGAATCTATTTTTCAAAATTTAAAAGGAAAAACAAAAATAGGCTTTGATTGCTGTTTAACTCCAGCAATTGTTAAATTTAAAAACAACAGCGCCCTAGTAGGTTGTACCGCTAGTCGAGGAAGTCTTGCTATTATGCCGGATCTAACGGTTATGCCATGCAGTTTTTTAAATAAAAACCAAGAATTTGATAGCCTGAAAAA
>CAYNJS010000058.1:0-5031 GCA_964397635.1 uncultured Gammaproteobacteria bacterium | reverse complement strand
TCTATGCTAATTTTAGCTCTTAAATAGAGTTTTGCGCCACCATTAATATTATAGAACCATTATACATTGACTTTTTGGCTTAAATATGCTATACTTTTAAATCGTACTTTGAAATAGTTTGCTGAATTTATATAAAACCAAAACACAGAGGAGAGAGACATGAAAAGATTTTTTACGGTATTATTTTGTTTTCTGGTATTTTCTGTTGCTGCAAGTGCAAGTGCTGATTTAAGAGACACAATACTTTCTTATCTCGGTGATCCAGATTTTTCTGGTGATAATTTCCTGCAAAAGCTAACAGGCTCAAAGGCAAAGCTGGAGCTTATCAGCTATCGGGATAATCATATTTATTTTTCCATTGATAGATATGATTATGTTAAGGGAGTAACCTTTAAAAGGTTAACCGATAAGGTTAAAGATGTGGAAGTTGGCAAAACATTCTCCGGTAGCATAGTTGTTAGTTCGTCTAGCAACGAATATCTTTCTCTTGGAACAAAGGCTTATTATGGAAAAGACAGGTTTTTCTTCAGAATGCCGATTGATAATTTTAAGTTTGATAAAACAAAAAAAATTAGATATCAGTTTGGGAGATACGCCTACGATATTTCACTAGAAGAACTTAGTGACTACATTCACAATAAGGTGGTTTACGGAGGTTATCTCAATGTCTTAGAAAGGATTTCTGGTAATATGAGAATGACCTTTGCTAATCATGGTGTTTTTGTAGCTAAAAAAGAGCCCTCGCTCCAGAGACTGGTTGCCAGTATTACCAGGGGGTCTTGTTCCAATGAAGAAAAAATCCAACGTTTGTTGGATTTCGTAACTCAAGAGATTGAGTATAATTGGGAAGAAACCTACGCTAGTGCCGAAACCTTAAAAAGGCCCAATGAGATACTTATGACCGGGAAGTCAGACTGCAGCGGAAAGACTATATTGTTCGCCTCTTTGCTTAATCAAATCAATGCAGAATATTTTATTCTGTATAGCGGAGATGGTGATAGTATTAACCATATCTCGATTGCAGTATCTGGGCAGTTCAGTAAATCAAATGGGCTGAGATTTCAGCTCAAGAACGATAAAAGTTATTTTATTGCAGAAACAACAGCTAAAGGGTTTAGGATAGGTAAAACCTTTCTAAAGGATAATCCTTTGTCTGATAGCAATGAAATATATTTTCAGTTTCCCGGCGAAGATGCCGAGGTTTATAACGGCAAAACCGGGAAGTCATTATCGTTCATGTAAATAAAACGGTTGTAAAAAAACAAAAAAGAGCCTAACCAGCTCTTTTTCCTTTTGGAGAATAGCTTGGGCCATTGATTTTTAGGCTAAAAATGTAAAAAAAGTTATTAAGCGCTAAGCCAACCACTAGTATTTTTTATTTGAAAAACCTAAAAAACCTTGAAATTTTTTTAGGTTTAGGTAAGATTAAATAATAGATTTGTTTAAATGTTTATAAAACTAAAAGCTAGCGAAGCTAATGAAGCTAAAGGCTAATATAAATATGTATAGCATAATTTTGTGTGGTGGTTCGGGCACACGCCTTTGGCCACTGTCACGGAAAAATTTCCCAAAACAATTTCTAAAACTCTACAGCGATAAGTCACTTTTACAAGAGACTTTTTTACGTATGCGCGAAATTATGCCAAGTGAGAATATTTATTTCATAACCAATAAAGATAACCTATTTAATGTATTTAATCAGATAAAAGAAGTTGAAAGTGATTTTAATGTAGAACAAATTTTAACTGAACCAATGAGCTTAAATACTGCCCCGGCTATTTCTTATGCAGTAAAGTATTTAGCAGAAAAAAGAGAAGTGGATTTATCGGCCCCAATTATTATTCTGCCAGCAGATCATTACATTGAAGACAAAAAGACATATTTAGATCTAGTTTCAAGATCAATGAATGCGGTAGGAGATAAAATAGGGACCATCGGTATTAAACCTCAGGGCCCAGAGACAGAATTTGGTTATATTAAAAAAGGAGAAAACGACGGTGAATATTTTAAGGTTTCAGAATTCAAGGAAAAACCAAATAAAGATACGGCAATAGAATACGTTAATTCTGGTGAATATGTTTGGAATAGCGGAATGTATATTTTTAATATTAAAACTTTTGCCAGGGAAGTACGTGAGCATACTCCGGAAATTTATAAACTATTAGAACAAAGCTTCGAAATATTTTTAGAAAAATTTGCCGAGATGCCATCAATTTCAGTTGATTATGCAATTTCAGAAAAATCTAAAAATGTAGTTGTTTGGGAGGGTGACTTTGGTTGGAGCGATATCGGTTCATTTGATAGCTTAGCTGAGAAGATGGGCAAAAGAGAAAATAAACAACATATAAATATTGATTCTAAAAATGTTTATGTTCATAGCCCAAACGATAAACTGATTGTTACTTTAGGAGTTGAAGATTTAGTAGTAATAGAAAACAATGACAGTATTTTAATTCAAAAAAAAGGCAGGGGTGAAGATATTAAACAGGTAGTTAATCACTTAAAAGAAAATAAAGTAAAAGAATTAGAGCATAATTTAATTGTTCATCGTCCTTGGGGTAAATATGAAGTTTTGGTTGATAGTCCGGAGCATAAGGTAAAAAAGATTACTGTTTACCCAGAAGCCAAACTTAGTTTGCAAGCTCATTATCATAGGGCTGAACACTGGGTGGTGGTTAAGGGAACAGCTAAAGTCGTAAATGGAGATAAAGATATTATATTAAGAGAAAACGAAAGCACTTTTATTCCAGCCTACTCAAATCATCGATTAGAAAACCCGGGTAAAATCGATCTGGAGATGATCGAGGTTCAGACCGGTAATTATTTAGAAGAAGATGATATTATAAGATTTGATGATATTTATAATAGAGATAAGTAAAAGTCATCCCGGACTCGCACCACAGGAATTTCTTTTGGTCATCCGGAATCTCAAGGGTTGTATAAAGGGCTAATAATTTATAAGCGACGTAGAGAGAGAAATAGAAAAATTAATATTTTCATATTTTCGAGCGAGTAGTCTTATATAGGTTAATAAATTTGATAGGAACAGTTTTAATAAATCTATTTTATAAATCACCCTGTACTTTTGGTACAAAGGTATATATAATAAAAGAGGTAACACCTCTTTTATGTCATTCCGGACACACATTATAAAATTAAATAATAGATGATCCGGAATCTATAAAATAAAAAACTACAAATTCCCGTCTTTGTGGATGGGATGAAGGATATAAATAAATAATGAATTAAAAAATTATGGCAGAGAAAATTTTAAATTATTTTTCCATTGGCGGTGGAACAGATTTTTGGCAATATAGTTTTGGCGGGAATACTATCAGCGAATATATTGACGCTGTTTTAATATTTCTTGTATTTTTAATTGTATTTAAAGTTTTTCAAACAATTATTTTATATAAATTAAATAAATTTGCCGAGAAAACTAAGACAGATATCGATGACACCTTTATTAAAATTGTTAAAACACTAAAACCGCCGTTTTATTCCTTTTTAGCTTTTTACATGGCTATAAAGTTTTTAGTTATCGAGGCTTTGGCCGATAAAATAATTGGCTATCTTTTAATTGCCTGGGTAATTTACCAAGGTATTATCGCGGTTCAGATTTTGATTGATTATATCTTAAGGCGGCAGTTAAAAGGAAAAGAAGATCCTCATGCAAAGTCAGCAATAAAATTAATGGGTAATATTGCCAAGGGTATTTTATGGTTAATTGGTATTCTTTTGTTTTTGTCTAACTTGGGCATTGATGTAACCTCTCTTATTGCCGGGCTTGGTATTGGCGGTATCGCAATAGCTTTGGCTCTCCAAAATGTTTTAGGAGACCTTTTTAGCTCTTTTGCAATTTATTTAGATAGGCCATTTGCTGTTGGTGATTTTGTTATCCTGGGAACAGACATGGGAACAGTAGAAAAAATTGGAATTAAGACAACTAGAATTAGAACCCTGCGTGGTGAGGAGTTGGTTGTTTCTAATAATGAATTAACTCAAACCAGAATTCAAAACTTCAAGCAAATGGAAGAAAGAAGAATTACTTTTAATTTTGGAGTTACTTACAATACTCCGACAGAGAAAGTTGAAAAAATTCCAGGAATGGTAGAGCGTATTATTAAAGAAGAAAAATTAACTAAATTTGATAGAGCTCACTTTAACTTGTTTGGTGATAGCGCTTTAATGTTTGAGGTTGTTTATTATATCAGTTCTTCAGAATACATTGATTATGCCAATGCTCAGCAATCAATTAATTTAAAGATGAAAGATCTATTTGAAAAAGAAGGAATTGAATTTGCTTACCCAACACAGACTGTTATATTAGAAAAATAGATTATAATTAAAAAAGACCCTATTATTATAGGGTCTTTTTTGTTTTGGGGATAACTTTTAGGCTCTATGTCAAACAGTGTGGCGGTTATTTTGTTATTTTTTAGCTGTCATCCCTGCCCCGCATCAAGTGCGGGATAAACTCCAGCTGGGATCCAGGTCCTAAAAACATTGTAGATTCCCGCCTCCGCGGGAATGACAGTATTATATTGTATGGCAAATAAAATAAGGATTATCCAGATATTTTATACTTAGTTGTAAAAGTCGTTTTTTAAGCTAATTTTAGAGACAAAATAGACTTTTGCGCCACCATTAATATTATAGAGCCAATTTTTATTGACATATTATTTTATTCTGATAATATATAAATATTCCACTCACACAACTAATCCACAAATCAACAACAACGCATCTACTTTTTTCTTTGCAAAATTTTTTAATATGTCATTCCGGCCTTACCATTATGTCATTCCCGCCCCGTATCGAGTATGGGATAAACTTCGGCGGGAATCTAGTTTTTTCCTTAGTGTTGGTGGCAACGCTAAAACTTTTAAAGTAGATGCTACTTTGTGGGTTTGTGAGGTGGAACTTATGTGTTGTCACCAGCACCAAGGAAGAAATTAAAATACTGATTTAAATATATATTTAGGGTCTTATCAATCTTCTAAAACAAAATTAATAAGAATTTAGTAAAAT
>CAYNJS010000057.1:0-5198 GCA_964397635.1 uncultured Gammaproteobacteria bacterium | reverse complement strand
GGCTATGTTTAGCCTATTCTTGTTGGTCAATTGAAATTTAACGAGACACTAGTGGCTCCAGCCCATTTTTTAGTTTCTTTATCTTGGCTATATAACTCACATCGAATGTCATTTTCTTTGTTTTGAATAATAAGTACTGTTCTAAGGCTAAGGCTCATTTTTACCCCCTATTTTTTTTGATTTTAAGTTTATTCTTCTGTAATGTGCATTAATGCTTTATAAACTCTGTGCTTCTGGCATAAGATATATATATCACGCCTTTAATATTTTTTCAATATAGGGACTGTCACTAAATCCCATTTTCGGTCTAAAATCCCAAATTTCAGTAAATTTCTTCTAAATTTTTTTTCACTGATAAACCATATCGCCTCGAAAAATTTATATATACTCCTGCGCCAAGACCACGGGGTGTTTACCCTATATAAACTCCTCGGCTCGGAAATAAAAAACATTCGTTTTTTATTTCCCTCGCTCTACGTCGTTTATAAAAAATTTCCTCAAAATTAAAAATTTTATCCACGAAAGAGGATTTTGCGACAATCCCTGTAACTTTTAACCTGTATTAATTTTTGCCTCAATTTACTAGCTTCCGGCATATTTTTAACATACCAACACAAATGTTTTCGCATTTCCAGTATTCCAAATTCACCCTTTTCTTTTTCGGCTAATTTACTGTGTTGCAAGGCTATTTTAAAAATTTGTTTTACGGTTTTTTCCTTGTAATCACCTCTTTCTAAATAATCTTTTATTTGACTAAATAACCAGGGTTTCCCTTGAATACCCCGAGCTAAGCCAACCCCCTGAACCCCGGTTTTTACTATCATTTCTTTAGCATCTTCTGGTGTGTTTATTCCACCATTACCTAAAACTATTCCTGGAAATATTTCCTGAATCTTTTTTATAGCCCTATAATCAATTTTACCGACAAAACCTTGTTCATAGGTTCGCCCATGAACCATTACAGCGGCAATTGGTAAATCTTTAATATATTTTATAAAATTTACCCCTGTCTTCTTACCTACTTTAGAACGAATTTTTATTGAAACCGGCAAATTTGTATTCTTTAAAACTTCTTCGATAATTTGCCGAGATTTTTTAAAGTCTGCCATTAGAGCGGCTCCAGAACCAATAGAATACACTTTTTTAGCCGGGCAGCCAAAATTTATATCAATTCCATCGGGCTTAACTTTTTCGGTAATCATTTTTGCCGCAACCCCAAAGTGTTCTATATTGTTACCAAAAAGTTGGACCACATAAGGCCTCTCGCTTTTTTTAAACTTAACCAACTCTAAGGTTTTTTTAGGATTAAAAAACAAGGCCGAAGATGAAGCCATCTCAGAATACACAACTTGGGCCCCATGCTTAACACACATTTGCCTAAAAGCACTATCGGTTATACCTGCCATTGGGGCTAGGGCTAAAATTGCCTGTCCGCCTTTGGAGGAGTTATTTAATTTTTCCCAAAAATTATTTTTCATATTTCGTTGACTTTTTGTGTATATTTGATACCTTTAATTAAACGAACCTTAGACAATCAATTAACTAAAATAAGGAGTGGATCTATGTGGTATATCTATCTATTTTCGGAGGATCAGCGATTATCGGTATTTTTATGGCCTTTTTTATGCCTTGGCAAATTGAATTAATTTTATTAATTTTAGGAGTTATTAGCGCCCTAATTTGTATTAATAATGCTGGAAATGGCAGGGAACATCGAGCTCTTTATGCAATGATGTTTGCATTTTTCATTGTTAGTGGATTAGTGGGAAGCGCTCTTGGTTTTTTTGTAGATTTTGACATTCAAATTGTTTATATAGGAAGGCCCGAAGGATAAGTTTATGCTTAAAACATTTATTTTATTAGGATTAGCAGCTACTCTGCTTAGTTTTATTTTACCAGCATGGTTTTCTGTTGCTGGAGCCACGATTTCAGGTTCATTATTCCTAACTTCTGCTTTTTATTTTAAAAAGCATAACTTTGCCGACACATTAATGCTTACGGTAATATTTTTCATCTTTTGCTTCTTTGCTAATATTATTATTTTTACTATTAATGAGCTAAACGTCCACATTGCTATGGTTAAAAATTTTTGGAAAACAATGTAAGGAGTAAAAAATGAAAATTATAAGCTTATTATTTGTTGGCATCTTCGGAGGTGCTGCTAGCAATTTTATTTCCATGAATACAGCAATTATTATGCTAGTAGTATCAATTATCCTTTGGATTCTTTCTAGTGATCTTCCTGCCTTTATCTTGTCACAGATATGTACTGCTTTTAGCTCAGGGGCACTTGCTGGAAATTTAATTAACTGGGATAAAATCTATTCGTTCTTTCTCTAAGACCTTTTCGGAGGTCTTTTTTATTTAAAAAATATTAATTTAATTCTATCTTTCTTATCCCTTGAATAGCTTCTCCTAAAAATTTTTGTCCTAAATTTTCAAATCGATTAATATCATCAGTAGTAAAATACTTTCTTTTCTTTTCTTTTTTTATTTTGCTTTCAATCTCGGAATGTCTACTTAAATAATCATCTAACTTTTGACCTACGATTTCTGGGGAATCTAAAACAATACATTTTTTGCCCATTATTCCCTTTATTTCTTTTTGTAAAATTGGGTAGTGGGTGCAGCCTAGAATTAATTTATTAATTTTTTCTTCTTTTAATGACCTTAAATAATTCCTAAGTATCATCTTAGCTTCTTTTCGCTTATGATAACCTTCTTCAATCAATGGAACTAATAATGGCGTTTCTTTTTCTGTTATTATTATCTCTGAGTTTATTTTTCTTATTTCTAAATCATAAGTTTTAGAATTTATAGTAGCCCTAGTGCCAATAACTCCTATTTTTTCACCTTTATTAATTTTTATGGCCTCTTCCACAACTGGCACCACAACACCTAAAACCCTTTTATTTGGGTAGTTTTTAGGAATCCAAACTTGCTGAATTTTTCGGAGTGCCTCGGTTGATGCTGTATTACAAGCAATTATTACAAGTTCTGCACCTTCTTTAAATAAAAAATCAACCGCTTGCGCGGTGTATTTATAAATTAACTCTTGAGATTTATTTCCGTATGGAGCTCTGGCATTGTCACCCAGATAAATATAATTATATTCTGGCAACTTCCGCAAAAAACTTTTTAAAACTGTAAGGCCTCCAAATCCGGAATCGAATACTCCTATCATAAAAATGATGTCATTCCGGAATTTTTATGAAATAAAAATATCCGGAATCTAGGTCCCGGATCAAGTCCGGGATGACATTATTATATTATTTTTTTCTTTAATTCATAGCCATCTTTAGTATCTTCAATTATCCAACCAAGTTTTAAAATCTCATCCCTTAATCTGTCAGATTCTTCCCAGTTTTTATTATTTCTTGCTTTTAATCTTTCATTGGCTAACTTTTCTACACTTTCTGGCACTTCTTCATTTTCCAGTTCATCAAAAGCCAAGCCTAAAACTCTGTCAAAATCTAAAACTGTAGCCAGTTTATCCTCGTTTTTAAGATCGCTCTTTAGTATTTCTTGAATAACCGCTAAAGCTCTTGGCATGTTTAGATCATAGTTAACAGCACTTGAAAATTTTTCTTGAAAATCTTTATTAATTTCGCCTTTGCTTTTACCCAAACCCCTAACTTGGTTATATAAATGATTTAATCCGTTTTCTGCATTTTTTATAGATTCCTCACTGTACTCCATTGGTTTTCGATAATGGGTTTGTAGTGTCGCAAATCTATAAACAAGAGGGTTTACATCCTTCTTAATTAAAGCATTTTCAACGGTTAAAAAATTTCCTTCACTTTTAGCCATTTTTTTACCTCCCTCAATATTCAAAAAAGCTCCATGCATCCAATAGTTAAAAAACTTTTTCCCTGTTGCCGCCTCAGATTGAGCAATTTCATTAGTATGATGGATATTAATATGATCAATTCCCCCACAATGAATATCAAGTTGATCACCTAAGTGTCGCATACTTATTGCGCTACATTCTATAGCCCAACCAGGGAAACCAATCCCCCAAGGACTTTTCCATTCCATTTGCCTTTGACTATCCTTTGGAGAAAATTTCCACAAAGCAAAATCTGTTGAATTTTTCTTTTCTTCATTTTTTTCAACCCTAGCCCCTTCTTTTAATTCATCTAATTTTAAATGACTTAGCTTGTTGTAATCTTTAAATTTAGAGGTATCAAAATAAACTCCATCAGAGGTTTTGTAAATATAATTTTTATCTTCTAAAATTTTAATAAGTTCAATTTGTTTCTCAATGTTTTCGTCCGACGCGGCGCTAGACCAAATATTTGGCTCTAAAATATTTAATTTTTTAATATCTTCCTTAAAAGCTTTGGTATAAAATTCGGCAATTTCCCAGGCTGCTTTCCCCTCTCTTTTGGCTCCTTTTTCCAGCTTATCTTCACCCATATCTCTATCCCCGGTTAAATGTCCAACATCGGTAATATTCATAACATGATTCACCTTATAATCATTGTAAATAAGAACTCTTTTTAAAATATCTTCAAAAATATAGGTTCTTAAATTTCCGATATGGGCATAATCATAAACAGTTGGCCCACAAGTGTAAAGGCCAACTTTTTTCTTTTTGATCGGCTTAAATTCTTCTTTTTTTCTAGTTAAAGTGTTATATAGCTTAATCATTTTTTTAGATCCTGAACTAAATCCAGGATGACAATTCTTATTTATTAATCTAATTCTACTTTAAAAAATAACTAAAAGCAAGACCAAAAAAGACAGATTTTATCCGTCTTTTTTGGTTATATTATTTGTTTTTATTTTTAGAACTTTTATATTGCTTTTGACTACGAAGTTTTTTTAGATATTTATTGTAAAACATCGACTTAATTAACTTTTTACCTCTAAGAAAAGCTCTATTTGTATTTACATATCTTTTTGGAGAAAAAATTTTCATAATTTAAAAAAATAAAAAATCCAAGCGTTGTTTGCTCGGACTCTTAATCTTTATTTTAAGTTCTTTCTTAATTGGTTTTTTGATTTTTTTGCACTCAAAAACAGTCTTATTTACAACCAGTAATCCCCACTTTTCTGGATCTATTTTTTTGTGAATTTGAAGTTTCATATATTTATACCTATCCACACACCATTTTTAAAGGTGAGGAATAAACTTCTGGAGGGACTTATAATATACACTCTTTTAACTAAAAAGTCAAGAGAAAGTGGCTGTA
>CAYNJS010000056.1:0-5270 GCA_964397635.1 uncultured Gammaproteobacteria bacterium | reverse complement strand
AATTAAGTTTTACACAGTATTGTCCTTGACTTTTTCTTTTAATAGGCATTCCGGAAAATAGATTTTTTCTGCGAGTAAGGCGAGCAGATAAAAAATTATTTGTCCGGGGTCTCATGTTAATTTCTCCTACTTTAGGATTATTGTCTGGTTTTTAAGATAGGTTTAATTAAATTAAAACAATAGATTCCGGATCATTAATATATATTTTAAGGAATGTTCGCAGTGATATTTTATTTAATTCACACTAATCATAATATTAGCATTTTAACATTAAAATATTATTAAATACTAAAAAATTTTGTTTTTACCCGAATTATTTAGATTTAAGTACAAAAAGGAATGGTATATGATAAAAATCCTGTATGAACTCTATTAAATTAATTATATCATAAGGTTTTGTTAAAAAGCAAATTTGCCTGGCTATGCGTCAAATAGTATGGGTTTTTATTTTTTCATTGTTATCTCGCACATATTTACTCCTCTGAGGGTAAAAATAGATGGTAAAAGGTTTGATAAAAACATTACAGACTCCCCTTGCTATAAATAAATGAATAAAAAACAGGGAGAATGAATTATTCTCCCTGCATGTATTATCGGAAAGAAAGGTGTTTTACTCTTCCTTTTTTAGTTTTTTGGTTAGAAAACGATAGCCAGACAATTCAATTAAGAATATAGTTATAAACGATATGATTATTTTAAATAATACAAGGTTATTTATAATTATGTTGCATGCGACTGCGAATGCGAATGCGACTGCGCATAGCAGAAGAAATGATCCTATTTTTTTATAACCTGACTCCAGCACCACTCCTCCTAGGCTGGCTAAAATAAAAATAATGAGCATGGCCATAAAGTAGCTGTAAAAACTTTTTTTGATCTGGTTTGGCAGTTCGTTATCTTTTTTGGCTTCAATTTTCTCTACCTTAACCTTTTTATCATTCAAAAAAACTTTAAATGATTCACCTTGCTTGAATTTCCAGGGAAAGATGTTTGTTATCTCGTGTTGTTTTTGATAGAGATATGACGGCTTTTTTTCTAAAAAAATCCTCTGAACGGCTTCTTTTTTGTTAAAGTCTTCCGGCAGGTTGTCCGGCATAACAATGTCAAATTCTTTTAATCCAGTTTTTGCCTGTTTTTTCTTTACAGAAATAATCTGTTGTCCGTCTGTTTGTATTGTGTAAACCTCATCGGCATCAACAGTTGAATTAAAGCCATAAGCAACCAATAAAATTACCAATAAAATAATATTTTTTTTCACAATTCTCCTCCTTGGTTTATTTATCTGTATTGTTTTAAGGTGTAATGAGCATTACAACAATGTAGCATGAATAATAGTTTTTGTCATGGCTTTGTTCCAGGAGAATAGTATATGTGATTGACATAAAAAAACAAAACAACTACTATGATATAATACAAAAATTAAAAAAAACAAAGGATAGAAATCGATCTTTAAAACTTAGAAAAATTTTTAATAACAAAAAAAGAGGAGACTAGTCAATGTCACAAACAAAACAGATAGACAGAGTAGAATTATTAGGAAGGCATGATGTTTCGTCCGAAGCAAAAGTTTATATCTTAGACACAAGCGCGCTTCTTCATAATTATCAAATTTTAAACAAACTTAAAGATAACATAAAAGTAATCCCACTTGTGGTTTTAGATGAGTTAGATAACTACAAAACTAAACCAACTGAACAGGGGCGCAACGCACGTTCTGTTATAAGGTATTTAGACAGTTTAAGAGACAAGGGTTTTTTAAGGGATGGCCAACCCGATGAAGTTGATGGAATTGTTTTTGTTGATTATAACAAAAATGACCTTTCAAAGCTTCCCGGCAGTATGGAGATAAATAATGATGCAAGGATAATTTTAGTTGCCGTAGAATGGCAAGAAGAGTTTCCAGATAAATATATTGAGACTATTAGTGAGGACATAAATTTTCGTTTGCGGGCAGATGCTTGCGGAATAAAATGTGAAGGCTACAAAAGGGAAAAAGTGAGCGCCGATGAATTTTATACAGGCATTGCCAAACCACCAGTAACTAGCAGGGAAATTGATTTAATTTATAAAGACAAAGAGATTGTAATTAATGAGCATAATGTTTTTGATGGAGAGATGTTTTTTCCTAACCAATTTTTTCTCTTGAAACAAGGTAGTCAGTCGGCTGTTGCCAGATATAATGGAAATGGCTCTATTTTTCTTTTATCAGGCGCAAGTGATTTGGGGATAGGTTTTAAGACTAGGAATGTAGAGCAACGTTTTGCCATGGACTTACTATCAGACGAGAAGGTAGAAATAACAACTTTGTCGGGTAATGCCGGATCAGGAAAAACTCTTTTAGCTTTAGCTGCCGGACTTCACGAGGTTTTAGTAAGGAAAAAGTACGAAAGGATACTTGTTTTTAGACCCCTGATTCCAATGGGAAAGGATCTTGGCTATATGCCAGGTGACAAGGGTGAAAAATTAGATCACTGGATGGGGCCAATTTATAGCAAGCTAGAGACAATAGCTAAAATAAAATTTGATACAGAAAAAGGACCGGCCATTGGAGTCGGGAAGAAGGCAGCTCAGGGGAGAAAGGAAGATGTTAAGGCATATGCACAAAAGCTTATTGATGACGGTATTGTAGAAATGGAAGCACTTACTTATACCAGGGGCGCTGATATCGATAATACTTACATTGTTGTTGACGAGGCTCAAAACCTTACTCCCCACGAAATAAAAACTATAGTTAGCCGAGCTGGTGAAGATACCAAGATGGTTTTAACGGGAGATCCTTATCAGATAGATAGCCCATATTTGGATGCTGGTAGCAATGGACTTTCTTATTTAATAGAAAGATTTAAACACCTTCCTTGTTCGGGTCATGTAACTCTGGTTAAAGGGTTAAGATCTAAATTGGCAGAAGCAGCTTCTGAGCTTTTATAAAAAGCTTTTACCGCCCTGGTCGGATCAAGACCAGGGTTTTTTATTAGTTACAAACCTTGACATTAAGCCTCTCAGGAGGTATTATTTTATGCATAAGGATTATGAAAAAGTTGTTTAGATCGAAGGGATATTTTGCTTTGTTTACAAAGTTAACCATATCAGCATTTCAATAAAAAAAATAACAGTTAAAATACTACTATCATTAATAAAAGGGTTGGGATGGTTCAAAAAAGCCTTGGCTCTTTTTTTTGTTGCTTTAATAATCTCCCCTATTAAATATTTATTGAACTTTTTTTATAAGTATGGCGGAAAGTTTATAATTCTTAGGCTTTATAGGGTTTATAGTGTTATAAAAAAATACTTTAAAAGCGATTTTATAAAAAACAAATTCCTTCATTTATTTGGCAGTAGATATATTATTCATTTAGTTGTTATTATGATAGCCGCTTTAGTCGCTACTTCTAATATTAACGCTAAGGAAAAAACAGGACTTTTAATGAAGTTCGAGGACAAGAGTATGGCTAGCAAGCTAATTAAGGCAGGTGAGTTTAGTGATTTTGGAGAAGAGGAAGAGCTTATTAAGGAAGTTGTTGATATAGAGAAAATAGGGACGCAAAAAAGAAATAATTACTATTTCGAAGAAAGGAAAAATAGTTTATCCTATCAACCGCAATTAGATATAGAGGAAGAACTGGGCGAAGACTTGGTCTTGAGGGGTGAAGGACTATCAACTGGTCCTAGCTTGATTAAAACCGAAAAAACCCCTAAAAAGAGAACAGAGACTGAGGAATATGTAGTTAAGGAGGGTGATACAGTTTATAGTATTGCTAAAAGGTTTAATGTGACTGCTAATACTATTATTTGGGAAAATGGCTTAAATAAGTATGGCTTTATTAAACCTGGTCAAGAACTTAAAGTTTTAGCGGTAACAGGAATAACCTATAAGGTTAAAAAATATGATACTATTGGTAAAATAGCCAATAAATATGACGTTGAGGAGGGGGAAATAATGAAATTAAATAAAATAGCGAGCGCTACAAGCCTGCAGATTGGTCAGGATCTAGTAATACCTGGTGGAAGAAAGGTCGCTGCTCCAGCTCCAGTTAAAACAACTACTCAGGTAGCTCGATATGAACCAACAGAGCAAAAAGCAACTGTGGCTATATCTAAAATAAAGAGCTCCACGGATTTATTGTGGCCAGCAACTTGTAATACTATTTCACAGTATTATTACTGGAGACACCATGGTTTGGATATCGCCTGTAAGCTAGGAACGCCTATTTATGCCTCAGAAGACGGAGTTGTGGGGAAAATAGGCTGGTCAACTGGTTATGGTAAGCGTATTACTATAAAACATGGCACAAGTTTAAGTACTTTATATGCCCATTTAACTAAAATATATGTTCAGTCAGGAGAAGCTGTCAATAGAGGCGATGTTATTGGTGCAATGGGATCTACAGGCTGGTCAACTGGTTCACACTTGCATTATGAGGTAAGGGTGGGCAATTCCAAGAAAAACCCCTTAAATTACATTAAATAGGTATATTTTTAGTAATTGTGGATAACTTGGGGAAAAAGGTGTTTATAAAAAAGACAAAAAAGATCAATTTAAGCAGATAAAAAAGTTATATGCGAACTTTAATCTATTTACCTTTAAAATAAGCATAAAAATAACAGTAATTTCCATTTATAAAATGTCTAGAGGTTCTTTTTTAATGTAAAACAAGCAAAATAAACATGTGGATAAGTTGTGGGGAAACCACAATAGGAGGAAAAAGCTTAAAATATGAAAAAGAGAAGGTTTTTAATTGAATTTATTTATTGGGCTCATTTAGTGGTTATTATTATTTGGTTTGGCCTGTTTTTTATTCCTTCTTGTTTGTGGCCGGGCAGGGTACCGTTTCATTTCTGGTTTATTATGATTATTACGGGTATTCAGTTTGTGTGGGGTCTTTTTATGTTTCCTTATTCCAAGAAGATCGATATAATCTGTCCGCTAACTACTGTTATGCAACGGTTAAGAGGTTTTCCAGTTACAAGCAGGAAAAACCTTGGTCATTCTTATATAACAGAGATTTTAAGACGCTTTAACATTAAATTGTCGTATAAGGCAGTTAATATTATTCTTTTGTCTACTATTATCATAGTGTCAATTCAATATATAATGCTTTAATGTTTCACGTGAAACAATTTATGTGCTATAATTATATTAAATGAACGCATATTAAGTTTTTATTTAATGTTATTCCTAAGATTTAGCTTATTTATAAGGAATATAGAAATAAACTTGGGTCTTATAAACCTTCTCAAAACATGATATGATAGAATCATATGATGAATAA
>CAYNJS010000055.1:0-5278 GCA_964397635.1 uncultured Gammaproteobacteria bacterium | reverse complement strand
TTAAATCTAAAAATATTACTGCTCGTAATAATTTTACTTATGAGCAGCGGTTTTAATTCAATATTCTATATTCTATAAATATTATAACATAAAATTAAAAAGTCGCCAATAATGTTTGGCGACTTTTTAGTAAAGACATATCATATTTATTATAAGAACTAAGCCCCTATAATATTTATTTTTCTTTAATAATCTTTTTTAAATAACTGCCGGTATGCCCTTTATTTGTAGCCATTTTTTCCGGGGATCCTTCAGCTATAATCTTGCCGCCCTTTTCTCCCCCATCGGGACCCAAATCAACAATCCAGTCAGATTGTTTCATTACATCTAAATTATGCTCAATTACTAATACCGTATTGCCCTTATCTACCAACATTTTTAACACATCAAGTAATTTCCTGATATCATCAAAATGGAGGCCCGTGGTTGGCTCATCTAAGATATACAACGTTTTGCCAGTAGCTCTTTTAGATAGCTCGGTAGCCAGTTTAATTCTTTGAGCTTCACCGCCGGATAGAGTCGTAGCCGATTGGCCTAAGGGCAGATAACCAAGGCCAACACTATATAAAACATCTAATTTATCGTAAATAACCGGAATATCTTTAAAAAAATCCATAGCATCTTGAACGCTCATAGAGAGAATATCGGCTATATTTTTACCCTTATAATAAATCTCTAAGGCCTTATCATTATATCTTTTACCATGACAAGCTTCGCATTCAATATAAACATCGGTTAAAAACTGCATCTCTACCTTAACGTAACCTTCCCCGGAACACAGATCACACCTGCCGCCATCGATATTAAAACTAAAAAAACCGGCGTCATAACCACGAGATTCAGCCTCCGGAAGAGCGGTAAACAAATTTCTAATATAAGTAAACACGCCGGTATAAGTAGCCGGGTTAGATCTTGGGGTTCTGCCGATTGGAGATTGATCGATTCTAATAACCTTGTTTATGTTTTCTATTCCCTTGATTTCTTTATGTTCACCCGGATAATCTTTGGCTCGATAAAACTTTTTAGCCAACGCTTTGCCTAAAATATCAATAATCAAGGTAGATTTACCCGACCCAGATACTCCAGTAACACAAATAAATTTGCCTAAAGGAAATTTAGCGTTAACATTCTTCAAATTATGCTCTTTAGCTCCTAAAACTTCAATATATTTACCAGACCCTTTATGGGGTTTTTTATTAAATTTTATTTTTTGATCTCCCCTTAAATATTTACCGGTTAAGGATTTTTTGTTTTTAATAATTTGTTTATAATTACCCTCAGCCACCACTTCTCCGCCATAAACACCAGCCCCAGGTCCAATATCTATAATATAATCAGCTTCTTCCATAATTTTCTCTTCATGTTCTACAACAATAACTGTATTATTAAAATCTCTTAACTTTTTAAGAGTATTAATTAATTTATCGATATCTCTTGGATGAAGGCCAATTGAAGGTTCGTCCAAAATATAAATAACATTGGTTAAAAGAGAGCTTAACTGATTAGCAATTCTAACTCTTTGAGCTTCACCGCCGGATAACGTTGTAGCGCTTCTGTCTAAGGTTAGATATTCCAAGCCAACATCGATCAAAGAATCAAGCCTTTTAATAGCTTCTTTAATTAATTGATCGCTTAATTTTTTATCGTCTTTAGTAAATTTTAAACCCTTAAGCCATTTTCTTGCTTCAACTATATTAAGTGAAGCAATATCACTGATAGATTGATCTTTAATTTTTACATTTAACGCCTCTTTTCGCAGCCGCTTTCCATCACAAACATTACAAACAGACTCTTTCATATATTTTTCAATTTCGGTTCTAAGAAAATTAGAATCGGTCTTAGCATGTTTTTCTTGCAGGATATCAATTACTCCTTCGTAATATTTATTCTTATCTTTTTCGTCTTTATCTCGCAATGGATCACCATATAAAACTATTTGAATATCTTTATTGTTTAATTTCTCTACCGGCTCATCAACAGAAAATTTATACTTCTTAGCCACTTCTTCTAGTTTTTTCCAATAAATAGGCTGATTGGAAAAAAACTTAGTCCAAGGCTGAATTGCACCCTCGGCTAAGCTTAATTTTTTATTTGGGATAACTAAATCAATATCAACATCTAATCTTGTTCCAAGGCCCTTACAAGTTTCGCAGGCCCCATAAGGTGAATTAAAAGAAAATAATCTTGGCTCAAGTTTTGGAAATCTCTCTTTACACCTTAAGCAAATATATACCTCTAAATATCTTTTCTTAGTTCTTCTATTAGTATCGGTTGTGGTTAACGGAATTTTTTTCTTTATAACTTTATCTCCACAGTGATTACAATATGGCGTACCAACTCTGGCAAAAAGCAACCTTAAATAGTCATAAACTTCAGCCATTGTCCCAACAGTAGAACGCGGATTGTTAGTTAAAGTTCTTTGGTCAATAGAAATGGTCGGTGAAAGACCCTCGATCTGGTCTACATCCGGCTTATCCATCATACCTAAAAACTGCCTGGCATAAGCAGAAAAACTTTCTGCATAACGCCTTTGACCTTCAGCATAAATTGTATCAAAGGCCAAACTTGATTTACCGGAGCCCGATAATCCAGTAATAACTACTAGTTTATTACGCGGAATTTCAACGCTTAAATTTTTTAAATTGTGCACTCTAGCGCCTTTTACCAAGATTTTATCGTTGTTTATTGAAGTCATTTTTGTATAATTGCATTTATTAATGACTTACAATATAACACGGTTTTTAAAATAAATCAAGAGCAAAAGATAAGCGGTATAGCGTTTAGGGTTCAGGGTATAGAAATTTGAATAAAAAAATTGCAGAGATTAAATCTCTGCAATTCCCAAACGTTAAACGCTATACCCTAAACACTGTACTTCATTATATTATCGTCAGCAATTTTTTGAATCTTTTTTATCTCTTTTTTGCCTTGTGGTTTTTTAAACAGATGAGCAAACCTTTTTTGCAACTTTAAATAATCTTCCACTGGAGGCCGTTTTTTAGGAAAAGGCATTATCTTTTGAACATTACCATTAACAGCCTCAAAAATTGGCCAAAGGCCTGTTTGATGGGCTAATTTACCTAAAGTTATTGTATCTTTTGAATCTGTCCCCCATCCCGGAACACAGGGAACTAAAATTTGAACATATGTTGGACCATTAAAGGTTAAGGCTTTTTTAATTTTATTTTGAATATCAAGCGGATAACCAACTGATGAAGTTGCCACATAGGCTAAGTTATGAGCTATAGCAATGTCGGCCATATTTTTCTTTCTAAAAGTTGAACCGATCGATTCTGTTCCCTGCGGAGTTGTAGTAGTATGAGCTCCATATGGAGTAGCACCAGATGCCTGAACCCCAGTGTTCATATATGCCTCATTATCATAACAAACATATGTTATATCTTCTGCTCGCTCCCACATTCCAGAAATCAAGCCAAAGCCAATGTCATAAGTAGAACCATCTCCACCTTGGGCAATAACCTTTACTTTCTTATTTAACCCTTTTTGAATTAAGGAAGCCTGGATACCAGAGGCAACACCGGCGGCATTTTCAAAAAGAGAATGAATCCATGGCACCCCCCAAGAGCTTTGTGGATATTTAGAGGTAGTAACCTCAAGACAGCCAGTAGCATTAGATATAATAGTATCTGGTCCAGCGGCTTCAACTACAAGCCGTGCTCCAATTGCTAGACCACAACCAGCACAAGCGGTATGACCTGGTGAAAATAATTCTTTAGATCTTGATTTTACTTGTTGCATATTGAAAAATAATAAATAATAATTATTGTTACTAAATTATAACATAAATTATAACATTTATTCTATAAAATGACAAAAAATGATATAATGAAATTAACCTTATTTTTAAAATTTATATTATGGATTATTTAATTTTTAAAGCTTATGATATTAGAGCAATTTACCCGGACCAAATCGATAAAGATTTTGCCAAATTAATTGGCAATGCTTTTGTTCAATTTTCTAAAGCTAAAAAAATCATTGTTGGCCGAGATATGAGGAACTCATCAACTCCGCTTTTTAAAGGTTTATCAGATGGTATTATAGAAGCTGGGGTAGATGTTATTGATATCGGATTAGTATCAACCGATACTGTTTATTATGCTTCCGGTAAATTAAACTGTCCTGGAATAATGATAACTGCCTCGCACAACCCAAAACAATATAATGGGTTAAAGTTTTGCTTAGAAAAGGCTAAGCCGGTTAGCAAAGATACTGGCCTCCTAAAAATAAAAGAGTTAACCAAAAAAAATAAAATCGCCAAGAAAAAAGGTAAAATCACTAAAAAAGAAATTTTAAATGATTACAAAAAATTTACCTATAAATTTATTAACAAAAAAAGCATAAAGCCGCTAAAGATAGTAATAGACGCTGGAAACGGCATGGCTGGAAAAATGGCTCCGATAATATTTAAAGATCTGCCAATAAAAATCACACCCTTATTTTTTAAACTAGATGGTAATTTCCCTAATCACCCGGCTAGTCCAATTGAAAAGAAGAATCTAAAAGATTTAATTAAAAAAGTTAAAGAAAAAAAAGCTGATCTTGGAATGGCATTTGATGGAGATGCTGATAGAGTATTTTTTATAAACGAAAAAGGTGGTGTAATATCTGGATCAACGATTGTTGCTATGATTGCCAAAGATATTTTAAACAAAAACCCAAAAGAAAAAATTATTTATAATCTTACTTGCACTAAGGCAGTTCCAGAAATAATAAAAGAAAACGGAGGAACGCCTATAATAGAAAAAGTTGGCCATTCCTTTATCAAAGATACAATGAAGAAAACTGGGGCTATCTTTGCAGGCGAGCCATCTGGTCATTATTATTATCGTGATAATTTTAGGGCTGATAGTGCTATGATAACTTCTCTAATAATTTTAGAAATGCTTTCTTTATCAGGTGAAAAAATGTCTAAGCTAACCAAACATTTTAATAGGTATCATCAGATTGAAGAAACGAACTTTGTAGTAAAAGATAAAGTTAAAAAGCTTAAAGCCTTAGAAAAAAAATATAACAAAGGCAAGAAGAAAAAACTTGACGGATTAACAATAAAATTTAAAAACTGGTGGTTTAATATTAGGGCCTCAAATACCGAGCCTGTTCTTCGATTAAACCTTGAAGCTAATACCAAAAAATTAATGAATGAAAAGAAAAAAGAACTGAAAAATTTTTTAAAAAAATAATTAGATCCCGGACCAAGCCCCTGTTTTCCGCACTGGGACACCCAAGCCCATTAAGTATTTTTAATAATATCAAA
>CAYNJS010000054.1:0-5631 GCA_964397635.1 uncultured Gammaproteobacteria bacterium | reverse complement strand
CAGGTAGGACATTTCTATTTGGCTGTACTATGACATTATCATTTGGCTACGACACAGAGCCTTATTACTATTGACTAGTTTATAAAAATGGTCTAATATATTAAAAGTTATTGATTTTAAATCGGGGCAATATCCCGTTTTTTAAATTAAAAAATCAGGGTCGGTACCAAAGCGGTCAACTGGAGCTGACTGTAAATCAGCTGGCTTCGCCTTCGGGGGTTCGAATCCCTCCCGGCCCACCAAAATCTTTGCGTTAGCAAAGTTATTATCTATTAATTATAGATAATAAATACAATGTATCAGTAGGAATGTTATTCTTTAATAGTAAATATTTATAAAAAGTTAGGTGATAATTTTAAAGATGAGGGAGGTGTGTAACATGGCAGAGATAGATCTTACTAACATTAAAGAAAAGATTGTTTTAGGAGATGGCAAAATTAATGTATCCTCAGGATTTTTAGTTGGTGAAAATTCAATGGTCCTTTGTTTTCAGGATGAAGAATCAAAAGGGCAAGTTGGTGAGGATTTAACGGAGACTATATTAAAGTTTTGCCCACATACTATGATTGTTTTTAAAAACAGGGAATCGTTCAAGGTTTTTGAAAAAGCAATAACCCCTATTAGGGAACATTTCAAATAATTGTATGTTTTGCAGGGGGTAGGTTTATAAACTTACTTACCCCCAATTTTAAAGGTATAAAATAAATTTTATATAATAAAATTAAAAAATTAATTTATCATACTCTCCATAAGGGTTAAACTCCTCTGCCCAGCCCTTTTTTAAAAAAGAGCGGGGTGGTTCTGGGAGAGTAGAAGTTTTGTGTTATTTAAATAATAAAGTTGTCTAAGTAACACAAATAAAAAGGAGAAAAATATGCCAAAAACTCCAGAAATAGTGGAGATGTTAAAGGCTGGTTTGCATTTTGGTCACAGAACATCAAAATGGCACCCAAAAATGGAAAAATACATCTTTACTTCAAGAAACGGCATTCACATTATTGATTTAATGAAGACTGCCAAAGGATTAGAAAAATCCTTAAATTTTGTAAAAGATACCATTGGCAAAGGCGGTATGGTTTTATTTTTGGGAAGTAAGCCACAAGTAAAGGATATGGTTAAGAAAGGCGCCATTGAAGCAGATGTTCCTTATATTGTTGAGAGATGGTTAGGTGGAACCATTACCAACTTTCCAATCATCTCAAGAGGGATTAAAAAATACACTAAACTAAAAACTCAAAAAGAAAAAGGTGAATGGGAAAAGTTTGCCAAAAAAGAAAGATTAAAAATGGACAAAGATTTGGCGCGAATGGAAATAAAATATGGCGGACTTGAAAAAATGGATAAAATTCCTGACGCAGTTTTAGTAATTGACGCCAAGACAGAAGAAACAGCTTTAGCTGAAGCTAGGGTTAAAGGCGTCAAGACAATTGGTCTTTGTGATACAAATGTTAATCCGGATAAAGTTGATTATATTATTCCTGGAAATGATAATTCTGTTAAAGGCGTTGAATTAGTTCTTAGGCTAATGGTTGAAGCAGTAAAAGAAGGGAAAGAGGCAAAAAGCCAAAAGAAAATGGAGACAGACAAAAAAGCCGACAAAAAATAATAATTAATATTTTTTATCATTTCCGTTTTTTTCTGTCATTCCCGCGCCCGCCAGCAACGCTGTAGCACTGCGGGCAGGAAGGCGGGAATCTAAAAAGTTTAAAATTAATTAATAATCCAAGATAACTATATGGAGGATATTAAAAAATTAAGAGATTTAACCGGGGCTGGAATCGTGGACTGTAAAAAGGCCTTAGAGGAAGCCGGCGGTGATCTTGATAAAGCTGTAGAATTACTACGTAAAAAAGGTGGCGCTAAGGCTGCTAAAAAAGCTGACAGAGCCACTAATGAAGGTTTAATTGACGTTGCAGTAGAAGATAATAAGAAAGCTTCTATTGCTAAAATTTTATGTGAAACAGATTTTGTGGCCAGAAATGAAGACTTTCAAGCTTTTGTTAAAGAAGTTACTGAGGCCGGCTTAACTGGTTCAGCTGAAGAATTCTTTAACAGCAAAAAAGATGATATGGTGCTAAAGGTTGGTGAAAACTTAACTTTTGGAGGCGGTGAAGCCTTGGAAGGTGAGTATGTTGCTACTTATAAGCATTCTAATAGCCGAGTTGCTACTGCTGTTGTATTTAATAAGGAAGTTGATGCAACTTTGGGTAACGACGTTGCTATGCAGGCAGCAGCAATGAGTCCATCTTACTTACTTCCAGAAGAGGTTCCAAGTGAAGAACTAGAAAAAGAAAAAGATATTTACCGAGAACAGCTTAAAACTGAGGGTAAGCCAGAGGAAATGATCGAAAAGATTTTGATTGGTAAAATGAACAAGTACTACGAAGAAGTTTGTTTAATTAAACAATCATCTATTAAAGAGGATAAGAAATCTGTTGAACAAGTATTAAAAGAAGCTGATCCAGAATTAAAAATCGTTAAATTTACTAGATATTCATTGTAAGCTAAGGGGTTGCCACCGAATGCTCTTTTGATTATAAATTTTTAGATTTTAAGAAAATTTTTTTAGAAAAATTTTAAGGCAATATATGTATATTGGTGAAAAAGTTTTCGGAAAAATTTGCTAAAATATAGGGATTTAGAGCAAAAAAGGTATTCGGCGGCAGCCCCTTTATAGCCCCGAATAATTTCGGGGCTATTGTGGTATTTACAATGACTTATGAACATTTAAGCTATGGAGGAGAGGCCATGGAATTTATCGAAGGTGCTACATATTTTGCTCTTGTTGTTGGTTGTCCAAGGTGCAGAACTTTAGAAATACTACCTGCTAGTGAGGCAACAAAGGGGATTGAAAAATATATAAAGAAAAAGGAAAGGTCAACAAATAAAGTTGAAAATTTAGATGAAACCGGTGATTATGAAGTGGGTAATGGCGGAACTGCTATTGAAAAATATTATTGTCCAGAGTGTCACATTTTTTTCCGGTTTGTAGCCGATACATCTCATGAAATCATTGAATAAAAAATATGCGAGGGAGCGAGGAAAATCGTTCCCTCTTTAATAAAAACTAAAAATCTTATATAATATATATAAATTAATGTCATTCCGAACTAAATCCGGGATCTGTTAAATAAATTATGAGTTTAAAATACAAAAGAGTTTTATTAAAAATTTCTGGAGAAATGTTTGCCGGGAACGAAGAGTTTGGAGTTGATTTTAATGCTGCCAAAGAAGTTGCTAAAGAAATTAATACTATTTATAAACAGGGAGCTGAGATAGCTATAGTTGTTGGTGGCGGAAATATTTTTAGAGGTAGAAATGTTCGTGATAAGGAAATTGACAAAGCTACAGCTGATTATATGGGGATGATTTCCACTATGCTAAATGCCCTTGCTTTTCAAGGTGTTTTAGAGCAAGAGGAAAAAATTAGTACCAGAGTTTTATCTGCTATTACTATGATGGAGGTAGCAGAGCCATATATTAGACGACGTGGAATTAGGCATTTGGAAAAAGGTAGGGTAGTAATTTTAGCATCAGGATCCGGTAACCCTTATTTTACGACTGATACAGCAGCAGTTTTAAGAGCCTTAGAACTTCACGCTGATATTATACTAAAAATGACAAAGGTTGACGGAGTGTATTCTGCTGATCCAATGAAAGATAAAAATGCTAAAAAGTATGATCAGATTAGTTTTAAAGAAGCTATCGAAAAAGATTTGGAGGTAATGGACCCAACAGCATTTACACTTTGCATGAAAAACAATTTACCAATAAAAGTTTTTAAATTTGAAAAAGGAAATCTTAAAAAAGTAGTTGAGGGGGCAGAAATCGGAACGTTAGTTAGCTAGCGATTAGTTTGTAGTGAGTAGTGAGTAGAAAAAGTCTACCAACTACCAACTACCAACTACCAACTACCAACTAAATTTATGAAAATAGCCGAGATACAATTTTACCCTTGGGACAACATGCTCCTAGAATACGAAGTTACTAACTTCGATGTTAAAGTTGGAGACAAGATTATTGCTAAAACAGATATGGGTTCAGAAATTGGTGAAATTAGATGCATTAGGGATGTTGACGGTATCCTGCAGGGTAAAGAGGAAATGAAATCTATTGTAAGGAAAGCAGGTCAAGATGATATCCAAAAGGTTAAAGACAAAAAGAAGAAGAAAAAAGAAACAGAAAGTTATTGTAAAGATAAAATTGAAGAGTTAAATCTTGATATGAAGCTGGTTGATGTTCATTTTTCTTTGGATGGGAGCCATATAATTTTTGTTTTTATTGCTCCTGGTAGGGTTGACTTCAGGGAATTAGTAAAAGATTTAACAAGACACTTTCAAAAATCAATTAGAATGCAACAGATTGGTATTAGGGACGAAGCTAAAATTGTTGGCGAGATTGGAGTTTGTGGAAGGGGGCTTTGCTGTAAAAAAGTTTTAAAAAGCTTAAATAATATTAGTTCAGATTTGATTAAGTTACAGCAACTGGAAAATAAAGCTTCAGAGAGGTTATCTGGAATTTGTGGTAGGTTAATGTGTTGTCTTTCTTTTGAGGAAAACACCTATAAAGAGTGTTGTAAAGACGTTCCTTGTCTTGGTGATAAGATTAAGTACGATGGTAAGGTTTGGCAAGTTGTTGCTAGGCATGTTTTAAAAAGAGCAGTTAATTTAAGAGATAAAGAAGGTGTTGTCGTTGAAGTAGAGGTTGACAAATTAAAAAAATAGTATAAAATATAATTTAGTCGAAAGTCACGATATTATATTTTCCTCTTTGACAAAGGGGATTTAAGAATTCTTACCTCATTCCGTGCTTGACACGGAATCTCTGTTTTTTATAACAAAGTTATTAATTGAAAATTAAAAATTGTAAATTGATAATTTTTATATATATTATTCCCGGGTGGCGCAGTGGTAGCGCAGTTGACTGTTAATCAATTGGTCGTCGGTTCTGTGCCAAAGGCGCACTCGCCTCTGGCGAGGAATCCTTTTAAATAAAAAAATAAATAAATTAAAATTCTCAGCTCCGGGGTGGCGCAGCGGTAGCGCAGGAGACTGTTAATCTCTTGGTCGTCGGTTCGAATCCGACCCCCGGAGCTGAGAATTTTAAAAATTAAAAAACAAAAATGTATTACGTTTACGTAATCAAAAGTTTAACGCATAATACGCGTTATATTGGTAGTACGGACAATATTACGAAGAGAGTCAGTGAACACAATGCGGGAAAGTGTAGATATACTAGCGGACGCAAACCATGGAAACTTATTTATAAAGAAAATTATCAAATACGTGCTAAAGCAATGAGCAGGGAAAAATTTCTAAAATCCGGGCAAGGGAGAAAGTGGCTGGATGAGAATACAAAATAATAATCGGAGCCGTATCGAACAAAAAAACAGACTTTTAAAGTCTGTTTTTTGTTTCTTTATTTTTTCTTTAGAAAATCTTTATAATTTCTTTATGCGATTTATGCTATACTTCTTTTAAGGTACCTTTTAAGATACCTTAAAAGGTACCCATTGTGCCGGGTGTTTATACTAGGTTTATTTATTTGATTTTTTGCGGTAATGAGGGTATATTAAATATGGGTCTTATCAATCTTCTAAAACAAAATTAATAAGAATTTAGTAAAATTTAA
>CAYNJS010000053.1:0-5757 GCA_964397635.1 uncultured Gammaproteobacteria bacterium | reverse complement strand
GATTTAATAAGGATAAAATGAGAAAATAACTACCACCGGTTTTGACACAGAGCCAGCTATAACCTTAATTAATCCCTCGCTGGTAAAAAATCTGTATATATTTCCGAAACTAACTGTTGATTTAAAAAATAATCCTTTTCTTTGGCTTCATTAACAGTATGAACATAGCTTGGAATTTTCTTTTTGCTAAGCTCTCTTGGTAATTTTGTTTTAGCATAATCTTTCGGCATTGTTATAGCAAAGCTGCCCTCAAATTTATCGATCCAATTTAAGACTTCTTCAACAAAGTTATTGGTTGAAAAATTATACCGATAAAGAGTCCAAATTATCTGTTCATATCCCATTGCTTTTACCTTTGAATAATTAGAAGGACTATAAATCTGTGGAATTATTCTTTTTTTATAGTCCTTAATATTTTTTTTAATAATATTTAAGGCCTCTAAATTATTATCTTTCACGTCTGTGATTAAATAAACTTCGGGATACTTCTCCATAAAACCTGCCAGACTCTGAATTGTACAGTTATGAAATTTTAAATTATCATCAACTAATTTTTCAAATTCCTTAAGTGTCGGGATATCCCCAATTTCAAACCCAAAATTTTCCTTAAAATTTTGATCCCAATCATGAATACAAGCTAGCTGATTATCCTTAGTGAAAGAAAAGTCTATTTCAAAATAAGAAAACCCTCCTTTGAGGTTTCCTTCAATTGCCTCAAAGCTATTAGTATATGTTTTTCCAGCAATTCCACCGCCAGCATGAGCAATCCGCCTAACATCAAAATCAAAATGATTATTATTTTCTGCTGCCTTAATATTTTTTTCATGAATTAAATTGTATAAATAGGAAAAGTCTTTAAGCACAGGATTTATAATAAAAGAAACCAAAATAAGCAAAAATGAAATCCAATATGTTTTTTTATTTATTTTTCCATTATTTTTACTAAAAACAATCCAAATACAAAAAAATAACCCTAAAATAATATAAGCAATCATTCCCAATATAGGCCATTTATACTCCAAAAAATTAGCTCCACTAAAACCATGCTCCAAATAATAAATAACTATACTGCCTAGACCCTCCTTAGTAAAATAAAGGCTTATAAAATAAAAAAATAATAGAAAAATCTGCAACAAAATAGTTAAAAAAAAGAAAGTTTTATTGATCTTATTCATCTTAGTTTTCCTATATAAAAAAAGACTTCCCAAAAAAAGAATAAGGGATAAATAAAGTAAAAAAATGTCACCTAATATTAACATATATTAGTAAAATATTTACTTTAATTCTACCATAAAATACCCATATTAAAAATCCCGGTAAAGTTTACCGGGATTTTTAATACTATACGTAAATATATTTTTACATCATTGGCATGCCGCCGCCCATTCCTGGCATTCCAGCTGGCATTCCTGGGGCTTCGCCTTTTTCGCTTGGCTTATCGGTTACCACTGCCTCAATTGTTAAAAACATAATCGCTGCTGAAGTTGCATTTTGAAGCGCGCTTCTTGTAACCTTGGTTGGGTCAACAATTCCGGCTTTCATTACATCGCTCTCAAACTTATTAGTAGCCGCGTTGTAACCAAAATTTTTATTACCGTTGCGATGTTCTTTTAAAATTTCATATAAAACCAGAGATCCATCTTTACCGGCATTATTGGCAATTTGCTTAATTGGCTCTAAAATTGCATTATCGATTATTTTTTCTCCGGCTTTTAACTTGGTGCCATCTTCTCTTTCTTCCATTAGCTGGTCAAAGGCTTCTCCTGCTGCAGCAAGAGCAATTCCTCCACCGGCAACTACGCCTTCTTCAACAGCAGCTTTTGTTGCTGCCAGTGCATCTTCAATTCGATCTTTTTTCTCTTTCATTTCGGTTTCAGTTGCTGCTCCCACCTTAATTACAGCTACACCGCCAGACATCTTAGCTAAACGCTCTTGTAATTTTTCTTTATCAAAATCACTATCGCTTAAATCAATTGCTTTTTTAATTTGAGCGACTCTGTCTTTAATTTTATCTTCCCCGCCTTTACCTTCTACAACTGTAGTATCATCTTTGGTTGAAACCACTTTTCTAGCTCTGCCAAGATCTTCAACTTCAGTATTTTCTAGCTTTAAACCAACTTCTTCTGAAATTACTCTCCCACCAGTTAAAATTGCAATATCCTCTAACATTTCTTTTCTTCTGTCACCAAACCCCGGAGCTTTAACAGCTAAAACATTAAAAGCTCCCCTTAACTTATTAACCACAAAGGTTGCCAAAGCTTCACCTTCAATATCATCGGCGATAATTACTAAGTCCTTTTTACCAGCTTGAGCTAATTTTTCAAGCAAAGGTAAAATTTCTTGCAATGATGAAATCTTTTTATCGGTAATTAATATGTAAGGATCTTCAAATTCTGCTTTCATGGTATCGGAATTAGTAACCATATAAGGAGAAACATAACCTCTGTCAAATTGCATTCCTTCAACAACCTCTTTAATAACTCCAAAAGCTTGTCCCTCTTCAACAGTAATTACTCCGTCTTTGCCAACTGATTCCATAGCTTCGGCAATAATATTACCGATTTCTTTGTCGTTAGCCGAAATAGAAGCAACTTGGGCAATTTCCTCCTTAGAAGAGATTTGCTTGCTCATTTCCTTTAACTTTTTAACTATTTTTCCTACTTTCTTTTCAATTTCGACTTTAATATCAATTGGACTAACTCCAGCTGATACCATCTTCAAGCCTTCATCAATTATTGACTGAGCTAAAATTGTAGCAGTGGTTGTTCCGTCTCCGGCAATATCCCCAGTTTTAGATGAAGCTTCTTTAACGATTTCTGCTCCAATATTCTCAAATTTATCTTCAAGTTCAATTTCTTTAGCTACTGTTACACCATCTTTAGTAATAGTTGGCGCGCCAAAACCTCTATCCAAAACAACATTACGCCCCTTTGGACCAAGAGTAACCTTTACAGTATTAGCCAATTCATCGGCCCCCTTTTTTAAAGCTGCTCTAGCTTTTTCGTCAAACAATATTTGTTTAGCCATATATATTCAAAATGCAAAAGTCAAAATGCAAAAGTCAAAATCATTGGATTCACTACGCTCATTATTTATTAAAATATCGTCGCGAAGCGACTCCTAAAATTTGATTTTTGATTTTTGATTTTTGATATTCATTAATATTTATTAATAATTAACTTAAAATTGCGATTATATCGCTCTCTGAAACAACCAAAACATCTTGATTGTCTACTTTAATTTCATCTGGACTGTATTTTTTAAATAAAACAGCGTCTCCTTCTTTAACGCTCATTGGTGACCGTTTTCCCTCAGAATTTAATTTTCCAGGACCAACAGCAACAACTTCGCCTTGTTCTGGTCTCTCTTTGTCCACTGTATCGGGTAGAACTATACCTGAAGCAGTTTTTTCTTCTTTTTTTGCAGGCTTCAAAATAACATTGTCGCCCAAAGGTTTTATGTTCATAAAAATAAATAATAGCCAGAAAGCAAATAACTTAAGTTATTTAAAAACCGGCTTTTTGGTTACTTATTAGACTTAGCACTTAAATAGTTTGAGTGCTAACCGTTATTCTATTATAACAAGAGTTTTACAGCTGTCAAGAGATAATCTGCCCCCCGCAAACAACCTTGATTTAAGCTAAATTTAAGCTATAATATAAAAAAAGATAACCATATATTTGGTTATTAATTTGTTTTAGAAAAATATGACTCTAGAGAAAAGAATAGCTCACAATACAATAATTCAAACCGGTGGAAAATTTATCTCTATTTTTCTTGGGGTATTAGCCCTTGGAATGATGACTAGGTATTTAGGCCCAGAGCTTTTTGGCCAATATACTATCGTGGTTGCTTTTCTGCAATTTTTTGCAATCTTATCTGATATGGGCTTACAGCTTATAACCGTCAGGATGATATCGGAACCAGATGCCGATGAGGAAAAAATATTAAGTAATATTTTGACGCTCCGAATTATTGTTAGTGTTATTATTTTGGCCCTTGCGCCGCTGGTTGCACTTTTATTCCCCTACCCGCCAATTATTAAGATTGCTATTTCCATTTTTATTATCTCCTTTTTCCTAACCAGCCTTATCCAGGTCCTAACCGGACTTTTCCAGAAAAAACTACAAATCATAAAAGTAACAATCGGTGAAGTTATTGGCAGAATTTTTTTAATTTTATCCATTTATCTAGCAGCTTACTTTAATCTTGGACTTCTAGGAATAATGTCAGCTGGAATTATCGCTAATATAATTAACTTTGGGTACCTATTAAAAGCTACTCGAAAATTAATACACATTAAACTGGCTTTTGATTTTAATATTTGGAAAAAAACATTACAAAAATCTTGGCCAATAGCTATTTCAATTGCCTTTAATTTAATTTATTTAAAAACCGATACCATCATACTATCACTTTATCACCCGCAAATTGACGTTGGCATCTATGGAGCCAGTTTTCGATTTTTAGAAATTTTAATAATGATCCCGACAATGTTTATGGGGCTCATCTTACCGCTCCTATCTAATTACTGGGCTCAAAAAAATATTATTGAATTTAAGAAAATGCTCCAAATGGCTTTTAACATTATTATAATGATGATTATTCCAATGATAGTTGGAACCCTGTTTTTGGCTAAGCCTATAATGATCTTAGTGGCTGGAAAAGATTTTGCTATAGCTGCCCCGGTGTTAAAAATTATAGTTTTAGCTTCAGCGATCGTTTTCATTGGAACTTTATACGGCCATACGATTGTAGCAATAGAAAAACAAAGGAAAATGATTTGGGCCTATGGAATAACTGCTGTATTAAGTTTAACTGCTTATTTTATAGCTATACCTAAATTTTCCTATTTTGGAGCTGCTTGGGCAACAGTATTTGCCGAAAGCTTGATAGCCCTGGCTACCTTTTGGATGGTAACTAAAACAACTAAGATCTGGCCTAATCTAAAAATGGTTTGGAAAGCCCTCCTTGGAAGTTGTGCTATGGCCCTTATTTTATATTTAATTAAAGATCAAAATATTTTTATATCCCTAACACTTGCTGTGGGTGTATATTTTGGAACCCTATACCTAGTTAAAGGGTTTTCCAAAGAATTCATCCAAGAAATACTTAAAATATAACATGACAAAACAAAAGTATAATTTTTTAACAAAACAAGACAGCTATATAGGAAAAGGACTAGCCATAATTCTTTTATACTTCTTGCACTTATTTGCCCTACCAGAACAACCATATATACCCATATTGCCTTTTCTTGGTTTTGAAGAAATAGAAAACATAATCGGAATATTTGGGCGGATATGCGTTGGCATGTTTTTATTTTTTTCTGGCTATGGTCTTTTTTCTAAATATAAAAATAACAAAACCGGACACACAATTAAAGATTCTATTACAAGGCTTTTAAATTTCTTTACAACTTATTGGGTTGTTTTTATTATCTTCATTCCTTTAGGAATACTCTTTTTTAACTACCCGCATAACCCATCGATTCAAAATATTATTTTAAACTTTTTTGCTTTTAGTAATTCTTTTAGCAAGCCTTGGTGGTTTATAACAATATATATCGAAATGTTAATTCTTTTTCCATTTTTGATCTTTTTAATCAATAAAAATAAATTAGCCATTATCTCTTTTTCTCTTTTTTTTACAGCCTTCTTCTTACTGCCTTACAGCAAAGGTGAAATAACAACTTTTTTACATTTTCAAATTTATTTTACTATTGGGATGCTTTTTAACAAACACAATCTTTTTGCT
>CAYNJS010000052.1:0-5764 GCA_964397635.1 uncultured Gammaproteobacteria bacterium | reverse complement strand
TTCCCGCTTAAAATATATTTTAAAATTAAATATATTTTAACAGTTATGTTTTTTACAATATAATATGGCAGAAGAATGTTATATTTTTTTAGGGGGGGAGAACCTTTTTTCTCCGGCATGTTCAAAGATGGTAGTTTTTTCCTGCCTATCATCGATAATAGGTGCTATGTTAGCATTTTCTGAAATTTTATCAACTTTTTCTTCTGGTTTCTTTTTTGGCTTTTTAATAAAGGAAAGGTTAAGCTGTTTTTTTGCTTTTTCTTTCTTTTTTTCTTTAATATGCCCCAGGGCACCCCACCTTCCCTTGGAATTCACCTTGTCTTTTTTAACTCTTGTAGTTAATGCGCAAAAAGTTTGGTCATCGCTTGCTTCCAGTAATAGTTTTTTAATTTCTTGATTTATGCCATCTATATCATTTTCAGTTGCAATTAATCTAATTTTATCAAGGGGTATAAAGTCTAAAATATTACTAGTACAAAATATTAGAGAACTTTTATCTTTAATCCGACCGCTTATAATATTGGAAAATATTTTGAAAGTTTGCTTATGGCTGTTAACTTCAGTAGATTCTTTGATTTGAGCGATGTTAGATTCGTTTTTTTTATTTTTGTATATTAAAAGCGATTCAAGATGTCCAATCTGGGAAAAATGTAAAAAATAAGCATCTTCTTTTTTGTCAAAGTGAATCAAGCCAATTAAAAGATCTATTTTATTTAAGTCTATAGATATTTTTCTTTCTTTTAAGAATTTTTGGAAATCATTATTTAAATCATATAAAAATTCCTCAAAAATGTTTTCTCTTGGTATTTTTTCATTTTGTGGCGGATCGTAATCGTAATAAATTTTTATTTTAACTTCCAAAAATTCAATTAATTTTTCGTGTTCTGGTGTTTCTTCGCAATGCAAAAGAGCGAAAATTTTGCCTTTTTCGCTTTCAGCTTCGGTTACTTTTAGGTAAACTCCAGCGGTCTCTTCTGTTTTTACTTGCTCAGCAGGAATAAAGGTTCTGCATAGTGACCTGGTTTGAGGATAGGTGATAAGCAAATCCTTGATTTTTACCATATTCTTTGTTTGTCATCCCGGACTTGCCTGCCCGAAATGTCTTATCTATGGCAGGCGGGATCCGGGATCTAATTCCAGGATGACGTATTGAAAAATAAATAGTTTTATATTATAATTATACTACAAAAATATTTTATTAACAACCAATATTTAGCGGGTGTTGGTTAATTTTTTTGTTTATGCTTGAACAATTATTTGGTTCAAAAATAAGAGTAAGGCTTTTGCAATTATTTTTGGCAAATCCAGAAAAAAAATACTATATTAGGGAAATTACGCGACTGCTTGATTCCCAAATTAACTCTATTAGAAGGGAAGTTGAGAACCTAGCGTCTTTTGGTATTTTAAAAGAAGTGAGTGGTAAGGATATTAAGAAAAAGGAAGGCAGTAAAAACGATGCTCAGAAAAAATATTTTCAAGCTAATCTGAATTTTCCATTATTTACGGAGTTAAGATCACTTATTTTAAGATCTCATCTTATAATTAAAAAGGGTCTTTTAAAAGAAATCTTAAAAGCTGGTAATATTTATTATTTAGTTTTAACCGGTATTTTTGTTGATTCTGATGGTGGGCCGGTTGATATTTTTATTGTTGGTAAGATAAGAAAAGATAAAATAGGAAAAATTATCGGTAAATTTGAAAAAGAATTAAATAGACCTATAAATTATACGCTGCTATCTAAGTCAGAATTTCAATATCGAAGAGAAGTGACTGACAGATTTTTATACGAAGTTATAGAAGGGGATAAGATTGTGGTTGTAGATAATTTATAATTTATTTTATGTAGTATTTGAAAATTAAGTCATTGAAAATTCATTAGAAATTGAAAATTGTTCTTATGGTATACATTTTTCAAAAATTAATTTGGCCGATTTTTGTTGCAATTATAAGGATTACCCTTCGTTTTGGGGTAAGCGGCCAGAAAAATTTTAAAAAACTTAAATCTAACCAATATATTGTGGTTGCTAATCATTGCGGGTATTTTGACGCTTTTTTAGTTTGCGCATCTATTCCGTTTTTTCATTTTCTAAAAACAGATTTTAGATATATGATGAAGCCTAAGTGGCTCAAAGCTTATCCTTTTGTGAAGCTTTTTGGAGCTTATCCAATTTATAGAAAACAAGAGAGCCTAGAAAAAACCTTAGCGGGTACTGAAGAATATTTAAAGAATGGGAAAAATATTTTAATTTTTCCAGAAGGAACATTTCCAAAAAATGGTGAAAAACCAAGGCCAAAAAGGGGAATTGCTTATTTATCTAAAAAATATAATTTACCGATAGTTCCAATAGCATTAAAGGGGAGTGATGGATTAAATGGTGATAATAAAGCTGATTTTGGCAGATTATTTTCTGGTAAATTTAGAGTAAAAGTAAGAGTTGGGGAGCCATTTTATTATAATGATGTGGCTGATGATGAAATAAGCCAGGAAAAAGCAGCTGAAAAAATAATGGAGCGTGTTAATATAATGCTTTAAATAAGGGTTTTTGCCCTTGATTTTTTATTTTAATTATGTAAAATGAGATAATATTGAACTTATATAGAGTTTTTATTCATATGTCATTCCTGCGGAGGCAGGAATCTCGTAAATGAGTACACTGAATATTAACTAATTTTTAATTTATGTTACGAACACATACTTGCGGAGAGCTGACAAAAAAGGATATAAAAAAGGAAGTAACCCTAAGTGGATGGGTGCATAGCCGGCGTGATCACGGGGGTATTATTTTTATTGACCTTAGGGATCAATACGGTTTAACCCAGATAAAATTTGATCCTAAAATAGCTAAAGGCGCCTGGGCAAAGGCAGACGAAACCAGGAGTGAGTGGGTTATCCAGGCAAAAGGTAAAGTTATCCCAAGACCAAATGATATGGTGAATAAAAAATTAAAAACAGGTGAAGTTGAGGTAGAGTGCCATGATATAGAGATTTTTTCTAAATCAAAAACCCCGCCATTTGAACTAGCTGAAGAAAAAGATCATATTCACAACGAAGAAGTGAGGATGAAATACAGATATATTGATTTGCGTAGAAAAAAAATGTTAAACAATTTAATCTTAAGAAATGAAACCACAAAAGCAATTAGAGACTTTTTTTACAATGAAGGCTTTTTAGATATTGAAACCCCGGCCTTAGTTAAGGATACGCCGGAAGGAAGCAGGGAATATATGGTTCCTTCAAGAATTTATCCTGGCCATTTTTATGTCCTGCCACAAAGCCCTCAACAGTTAAAACAGCTTTTAATGGTTGGCGGGATTGATAAGTATTTTCAAATCGCCAGATGTTTTAGGGATGAGGATTTAAGAGGTGACAGACAACCGGAATTTACTCAATTTGAAATCGAGATGAGCTTTGCCGAAGAAGAGGATGTTATTAAGGTTATGGAAAAATGTTTTATTGAAGTAGCCAAAAAAATTACGCCAAATAAAAAAATACTTAAAAAACCGTTTCCTAGAATGACTTGGACCGATGCTATGACAGATTACGGGTCTGATAAACCGGATATTCGTTATGATTTTAAAATTACCCCAATTACCGAGTTTGTGAAGGGTTGTGGTTTTAGTGTTTTTAGTAAAGTAGTTGAAATCGGCGGAGTTGTTCATGCGATGAAAATCGATAACGGATCTAAGTTTTCTAGAAGTGAAATCGATGATTTAACTAGAATTGCTCAAGACAATGGCGCTAAGGGGCTAGCTTATATAATTTTAAAAGAAGATGGAACCTTTCAATCACCAATTGTTAAATTTTTAGGTGAAGATTTGACCAAGAAGATAGTTCACGAAGTTAAAGGTAAAAAGGGTGATATTATTTTCTTTGGAGCCGATGATTTTATTACTGCAAGTGAAGCTCTTGGAGCTGTTAGAATTGAGTGTGCTAAAAGATTAAAAATTATTCCAGATCAGGATTTTGCATATCTTTGGGTAGTTGATTTCCCTCTATTCGAAAAAAGTAAAGAAACCGGTGAATTAGCTGCAGCTCACCATCCATTTACTAGGCCGCTTGATGAAGATATGAAACTATTAGACAAAGATCCAATTAAAACAAGATCGCACGCTTTTGATTTAGTGTTAAATGGAGTTGAAGTAGGTGGCGGATCAATGAGGATTCATGAAAAAGATCTTCAAGAAAAAATATTTAAGGTTTTGGGTATAAGTAAAGATGATGCAGAGAAGAGATTCGGGCATTTATTAAAGGCTTTTGAATACGGTGTTCCACCGCATGGAGGAATTGCAATGGGCCTTGATAGGTTTGTGATGCTTTTGGCCGGTGAACCTAATATTAGGGAGGTGATTGCCTTCCCTAAAGACGGTAAAGCAAGGGATATAATGTTAAATTCCCCGGCTAAAGTGAATAAAAAACAGCTAAAAGAACTAGGAATAAAAGTAGACCACGATTAAAATAATATTAATTTAAAAAAATGTCAAAAATTATAACTGACCCAAAAAAATTGATGAACTATTAGATAGAAGTGTTAAGGAAATTTTACCATCAAAAAATGACCTTAGAAAGCTTTTGTTATCAGGAAAAAGATTGAAGATTTACATGGGAACAGATGCTACTGGAACTTCTTTGCATTTGGGGCATGCTACAAACTACATGATTCTTGAGAAGTTTCGGCAATTAGGGCATAAAGTAATTTTACTCATTGGAGATTTTACAGCAAGAATTGGTGATCCGACCGATAAAGAAGCCGCTAGAAAACAATTATCGCGTGAAGATGTAAAAAGAAATGTCGAAACTTGGATTAAGCAGATAGAGCCTGTATTAAATTTTAATGATAAAGAAAATTTAGTAGAAATAGTGTATAATCATGATTGGTTGTCGAAACTTAATTTTGAGAATTTGATCAACATTGCCTCCAATTTTACTGTACAAAAAATGCTTGAACGAGATATGTTTAAAAAGAGGATGAACGAAGAAAAACCGATATATCTACAAGAATTTTTTTACCCCCTAATGCAAGGGTATGATAGTGTTTATTTGGATGTTGATATAGAATTGTGTGGTAATGATCAAAAATTTAACGCTTTAGCTGGTAGGACGTTATTGAGAAAAATGAAAAATAAGGAAAAGTTTGTTTTTATTACAACTTTATTGGAAAACCCAATTACTGGCGAAAAAATGATGTCAAAAAGCCTGGGTACAGGGGTTTTTCTAGATGAAAACCAGAATAATATGTATGGAAAAATAATGTCTCAAGCTGATGAAAATATTCCCCAATTATTCATAGATTGTACTTATGTTGGCATGGATGAGATAAATAGAATAAAAGAAGACTTAAAAAATCCCGAGGTTAACCCCAGGGATATAAAAATGCGATTGGCTTATGAAATCACAAAAATTTATCACAAGGAGGACTTAGCCGGAAAAGCTCAGGAGCATTTTATTAAAACAATACAAAAAAAAGAAATACCAGAGGAGATTAGTATGTATCACTTATCACAAGAAAAGTGGAAACTGGTTGACTTATTAGTTGAAGTTAGGCTGGTTTCTAGTAAGAGTGAAGCTCGAAGAATAATTGAACAAAGAGGGGTAAAAGTTGATAACAAACAAATTAGCGATATTGAGACTGAAATTAAAATTACTGATTCTGGTTTATTATTGCAAAAAGGAAAAAGAGGGTTTGCGAGGGTTGTTAAAAAATAAATTAAATATTTAGGGTCTTATCAATCTTCTAAAACAAAATTAATAAGAATTTAGTAAAAT
>CAYNJS010000051.1:0-5846 GCA_964397635.1 uncultured Gammaproteobacteria bacterium | reverse complement strand
AAATTAACATTTTTTTCAATTCTGCGATTAAGCTTTGAAATAGAATTTAAGTATTCAAAATTGACAAAAATAATTTTATACTTTATTATAAAAATATAAAAGTTATTATTAAAAAATTTATGCTTAAAAATAAAGAAATATCCCTTGACGAATTGGCTGTTATGATTCAAGGTGGTTTTACAGAACTAAGGGATGAATTAAAGGGTGATATAAAAAAACTGCAAGCCGGACAAACAAGAATAGAGATGAGATTGATGAACGTTGTTTACCGCAGTGAATTTGAAAAATTAAAAGAAGAAGTGGCCATGCTTAAAAAAACGATAAACACATCTTAATCTTTTGAATACATATTTCCCAAAAACCGCCTTATAAAAGGCGGTTTTTTAAGGCTCTATGTCAAACAGTGTGGAGGTTATTTTGTTGTTTTTTTCGCTGTCATCCCCGCGAAGGCGGGGATCCAAGTTCTAAAAACGTTGTAGATTCCCGCCTTCGCGGGAATGACAACCTGATATTGTATAACAAATAAAATAAGGATTATTTAGATATTTTATATTTAGTTGAGAAAGTCCTTTTTTAGGCTAATTTTAGCGTTCAAGAAGAGTTATGCACCACACTAAATATTGTAGAGCCATTGCAACCATAAAGATATGGCCGAATTTGACGAAGTGGAAATCAATCAAGGCGGCAAAAATGCTAACTGCCCTAAATGTAATTTTACCCTCTGGATTAACCCGGATGGTAAAACCATCCATTATGACCCAGGCTTCGCCGCTCTTACTGCTAAGGCAGAGCAAACAAAATAATTTTTTCCCTTTCTTTTAGGGTCCGATTAGTTTTTATAATCGGGCTCTTTTCTTTTTTAATTTAAAAATGATACAATACTAGTAACCTTTAACACCTGACACCTAACAACTGACATTAAAAATGAAGTTTTTTAACTTTGTTAAATGTCAGATGTCAATTGTCAAATGTAAGACTATGTCTTTAAATTTCCTGCACAACTATACCCCCGACCCTGTTATTTTTTCTATCGGCCCAATAGAGATTTATTGGTATGGTTTTTTAATGAGCTTATCGATGATAATCGGAATTTTACTTGCTCAGCATATAGGAAAAAAATATCAAGTTGATAAAGAAAAAATTTTTGACTTGTGTGTTTATTTAATTGTCTTTGGCTTACTTGGAGCTAGGATTTATTATCTTTTTTTAGAATACAATTATTTTTTAAATAATCCCTTGGCCGTCTTTAAAGTTTGGGAAGGGGGACTAGCTATTCATGGCGCTATAATCGGCGGACTTTTAGCAGGATACATTTATACTAGGGGCTGGGACCGACTTCTGTCCTCGTCTAAATTTCCATATTTTGGCAAATTTATTTCTAAAATTTTTAACCTACATGCCCGTATAAGTAAAAAATTTTATAAAAAAATTTCCTCAAAATCTGAAAATTTATCTCAAAAAACAATACCCAACCCCAACCCCTGAAAAACACAAAATTAATTTCTTTTTAACGGCTGACATCGTAGCTGTTTCCCTGGCCCTAGGCCAAGCAATCGGCAGATGGGGAAACTATTTTAATGGCGAGCTTTATGGGTTGCCGACAGATAGGCCTTGGGGAATACCGATAAAAACTTTTTACGAAGGCTATCAAAAATATGGCAACGCTAGTTATTTTCATCCGGCTTTTTTATATGAATCTATTTTAAATTTATTTAATTTTTTTATTCTTCTATTATTACACAAAAAAAGACTCTCTATAATGAGAGAGTCTCAAAAGGGGGTCGATTGGATTCACCAAGAAGGCGGAAAACTACAACGTCTTTTTTTACAAAAAGGAAATATTTTTCTTGTTTATTTATTAAATTATTCTGTTATAAGATTTGTGATGGAATTTATCCGGATTGATGAAACAGCCATAATTTTTGGTTTTAGGTCGCCACAGCTCCTTAGCGCCTTGCTTTTTATTTTTATCGTGTTAGTATTAAAAATAAGGATTACAAAAAATCCACAGCCTATTATATAGATCTGTTGCATAATAAGTTGCTTGGTGAAATTTATAGATTTTGAAATAAAATGTTTGCATAAATTTTTTAGCCTATCTGGAAGATAAGTTAAAAAATTTTAAAAACATTTTAGACAAAATACATAAATTTCGGCTGTAAATTATTATACAATAGATCTATAAATTACCATGCTTGTCGTGTTTACCGCTAAGTCTAATAATTTTCTCCATATTATCTTCTGGAGAAATTTTATTTACTATCTTTTTTCCGCACTTTACACATCTGTGTTTTATAAGAATCTTTTCTCTTTTTCTTATAACAATACCTACAGGCTTCATTAATCCATGACAGTCTGTTTTTCTGTCCCCCGGAAGTTCTTGATCTACATGCTTACTCCAAAGGCATTCTGGGCAGTGGTTTATATAACCGCCACCAATAAACTTTTTTCCACAATTTTCACAGATTATTTCTTCTTTCGGTGGTTTTATAAAATGCTTACTCATAAAAAATTTTAATTTCAAATTTTTAATTTTTAAATAATTTCTTAATTTTCTAATATTTATTCCTTCTTAAAAGAAGGTTTTTTTATTATTACATATTTTACAAATCACTTCAAATAAATTATCATTAAACTATTACATATAATTCTTTTTAAATTTTAATATGTCATTTTGCATTTTGATTTTTGCATTTTGATTTTTATACAATGCCTATCTCCCAACTTAACAAAAAAAAGAATTCTCGCTCTTCTGTTAGGATTATTGTGCCAAAAGATGCCTCTAATTGGAAGAAAAAATCTATACGAAAAAAAAGAAAAAAGAGAAAGAAAACAGGGCTTTTAAAGCGTCTTATTTTTTGGTTTTTCCTTTTAGCTATAGTCGGTTTAATTTTGGGCGGCATTACTGTTGGTGGTACTATTTTATGGCTATCCAAAGACTTGCCCGAGCCCGATAAATTAATTGAAAGAAAAATTCCACTGTCAACAAAAATATTTGATCGAACTGGGGAAAATGTTTTATATGAAATTCATGGGGAACAAAAAAGAACCTTTGTTCCACTGGATGAAATTCCCCCCTATGCTGTTCAGGCAACTATTGCCATAGAAGATAAAAACTTTTTTGAACACAAAGGAATTTCTCTTTGGGGAATCTTTAGGGGGGTAGTTATAGAAAAACTTAAAGGAAGAAGGGCTCAAGGAGGATCTACTATTACCCAACAATTAATCAAAAACGCCATTCTAACTAGTGAACGAAAAATCTCTAGAAAAATTAAAGAATGGATATTGGCTTGGCAAATTGAAAAGAAATTTTCTAAAGAAGAAATTCTTCAGCTTTATTTTAATGAAATTCCCTACGGCTCAACTGCCTATGGAATAGAAGCTGCTAGTAATTTATATTTTGATAAACCTGCTAAAGACTTGAGCTTAGCTGAATCCGCTATCTTGGCATCTCTGCCACAAGCTCCAACCTATTATTCTCCTTATGGATCGCACAAAGACAAGCTTATTGGTCGTCAACAATATGTTTTAGGCCTAATGAAAGAACAGGGTTATATCGACGAACAACAATATAATGACGCCCTAGAAGAAGAGCTAGTCTTTAAAAGAAGAAGGGAATCTATTATAGCTCCTCATTTTGTAATGTACATTAAAGAGTTATTAACTTCTCGCTATGGAGAAAAAATGGTTGAACAAGGCGGTTTACAAGTAATAACTACCCTTGATACCTACAAACAAGAAAAAGCTGAAGAAGCAATTGCCCAATACGTAGAACAAAACGAAGAAGGTTATAACGCTAAAAATGCAGCCTTAGTTTCCCTTGATACTAAAACCGGCCAAATATTATCTATGGTTGGTTCTCGGGATTATTTTGACATCGAAAACGATGGAAATGTTAATGTGGCAATTAGGCTTCGCCAACCCGGCTCATCCTTAAAACCATTAGTTTATGCAACCTCTTTTACTATGGGTTATACACCCGACACAATTCTATATGATGTAGAAACAAATTTTGGCGTGCAGGGTGCTAAGGAATATATTCCTCATAACTATGATGATACTTTTAGAGGCCCTGTTTCTATTAGAAAATCTTTAGCCGGTTCCCTTAATGTTCCAGCTGTTAAGGCTCTTTACTTAACTGGAATAAACCAAGTAACAGACTATGCTGAAAAAATGGGCTACACCTCGCTAAGTGATAAAAATAGGTTTGGCTTGTCTTTAGTTTTAGGTGGGGGAGAAGTAAGGCTCCTTGAGCATGTTGGAGCTTATAGTGTTTTTGCTCGTGATGGAAAATATAATCCAGTTACAGGAATTTTAGAAATAAAAGATTCTACTGGAAAAGTTATTGAGGAGTTTAAGAAAAAAGAAACTCAAGTTATGGATAGTGAGGCTGTAAGGTTATTAAATAATGTTTTGTCAGATAATAATGCCCGAGCCTATGCTTTTGGTGAAAGCAACTATTTAAACCTTGGGGATCGCCCTGTAGCGGCTAAGACGGGTACTACAAATGATTACAAGGACGCTTGGTTAATTGGCTACACCCCCTCGCTTGTTACTGGTGTGTGGGTTGGGAATAATGATGGTGAGCCAATGGAGCGTGGAGCAGGGGGCTCTACTGTTGCAGGGCCAATTTGGCACAACTACATGGAAACTGTTTTAGGTAAAGCTGGATCTGGTTCACCAATTGAAAATTTTCAAACACCAAAAGAAATTGATAAAGAAAAATATACTGATCGAGCTATTTTAATTGGTGAAATTGCCGGAGAAGAAATATTAAAAATAGATAAATTTTCTGGTAAACTAGCAACTGAATTTACACCAGAAGAAGCAATGGAAGAAAAAACCTTTAAACAACTCCATAGCGTCTTACATTATATAAACAAAAAAGATCCTCTTGGTCTATTACCAGAAGATCCTACAAAAGACTCACAATACATTGCTTGGGAAGAGGCAATTAAAAATTGGCTAAAAGAAGAACAAGAATCTGAAGATGAAAATAAACAAATAACTATAGAGTTACCACCTATAGAATATGACGATATTCATATTCCAGAAAACAAACCTTCTATTAATATTTTAAATGTTAAAAAAAATCAATTAATTAATACCGAGGAGTTTTTTATCGATGTAGAAACTTCCGCTCCTAGGGGAATAAGTAAGGTTGAGTACTGGGTTAGCGGAAATTTAATTTACACCTCAACACAGGCTCCCTATAACCTTAGGTGGATAGTTGATATGCCTAATGGCAGTCATAATTTAAAAGCCATAGCATTTGACGATGTTTTAAACAGAGATGAATACTCTGTTCCAATCCAAATTAATATCATCGACACACCTCTTCAGGTTATCTGGCTAAGTCCCTATAACAATCAAAATGTTTACGAAGAAAATTACCCCCTACCTCTTTCCTTTGTTTTATCTAGAATTAGTAGAATTAAAAAAGTAGATATATTTTACAGAGAGGTTGGCAGGGAATCCAAATTAATTACCTCAATAATAAAACCTGGATCAAAAAATCTATCAACAACTTGGGATATCCCCCCAAAAACAGGTGCCTATAATATCTATACTATTATAACAGATATTTATGATAAAAAAATAACAGGCATTGGAACAATTATAAATATTCTAAATATTCAATAAAAAATTTATCTTTTTCCTAAAACTAAAAAGAGGTTGTAATAACAACCTCTTTTTATATTCAAAAATCTAAAATTAACCTATTCCATCCTAATCGGCATTATTATGTATATGTATTTATCGTTCTTAACTGGTTTTAACACACAAGGAACATCCTTGTTTATAACTCCAATTTCTATCTCATCGCTTTCTATATTTTGCAAACC
>CAYNJS010000050.1:0-5974 GCA_964397635.1 uncultured Gammaproteobacteria bacterium | reverse complement strand
TCCTTTTAACAAAGATACTGACAATGATGGATTTTATGATGGTGAAGAAATTAAAAAGGGCTATAGTCCAATTATTAGCGCTTACAATACAGAGGTTGATGAGGTTAAATCGTTGGAGGCTATTTTGAAGAAGGTTTCTCCGATGAATAGCGCGGTGCTGGCTAACAAAATCATAGAGCACCCCAAAACCAGTGGTGATAAAACGGATGATCTAGTGGTGGATGGAATTGAAAATATTATTAATAAAGATGAGAGCATAGAGGGTTATAGTGTTACCGGAAAAGGTATTCCTGGTGAGTTTGTAACTTTATATATTTATTCTGACATGCCGGTTGTAGTAACTACTAAAGTTGATGAATATGGAAATTGGAATTATGAATTTAAAAAATCTTTAACTGATGGAGAGCATGAGGTTTATGTGGTGGTAAACGATGATACGGGCAGGGTGGTTTCTAAGAGCAACCCGCTTAGATTCTTTATTAATGAAGCTAGGGCAGAATCTGTAGATGAAGTTATTAGAGATTTTTATCAAGAAGGCGAAAGAAAAACAGAAGAATCTAAAATGATGTCTTACTATTTCTTTTTCGTTGGCGGTTTGGCCATATTTGGAATTCTAGCCTTTATTGTATTTATTGCTCAAAAAAGGCGAGAAAATATAGAATAAAAAAATGAAATTTAAGGAGGTTGTTGTAAAAAATAAAGAAATATTTCAGTTAATTTATGGTGTAATTTTAATTATTCTTATACCGTTTTTAATTGCTGTAAATACAACTTTTGTTGTTAGTAAATATAGGGAGCTTATTAATGTTTCTCTTCAGCGGAGGGCAGCCACAATAGGAAACTCAATGTCAGTAGCCTTTGCTGATGATATAGGTAATAGAGAGCGACTGCAAAAGAAGATGGAGAGTCTTAGTGTTAATAATCTTGATGTTATTGATTTGCAAGTTTTAGTTCCAGAAGGTGGTGGGTTTAGGGTGGAGGCAGCAAAAAAGGATGAAGATGTAGGCAAAGTTTATTTTTCTCCTTATTACCAAATTGCTTGGTCTCTTTTAAAAGGAGACGGAGTAGCTACTAACTCTGTTCAATTGTCAGAAAAAGATTCAGAGCTAATGGAGGGCTTTTCTATTAGTGATCGACTTTGGCTGGTTAGTATGCCAATTTACACAGATGGTCAAAAATCAGCTCTTCTTAGTTTAAAGTTATCGTCAGAAGTTATCGATGAAATATTAAAAAGCAACGAAACTTTTTCTTTTATTTTAGTGACAATTACTATTTTATCGGTGATTTTATTTTTATCGGTTTCAGTTAGAATTTGGGATTATGCTCTTCTATACAGAAAGATAAAAGAAGTTGATAAAATGAAGGACGATTTTATTTCTATTGCTTCTCATGAACTGCGGACGCCACTTACTGTTATTAAGGGTTATATTTCGATGATGGGCGAAGGGGATTATGGTAAGATAGGCAAAAAAATGAAAGACGGATTATCTAGTATGATGTTGTCTGTTAATAGATTGAATAATTTAGTTGAAGATCTTTTAAATGTCTCCAGAATTGAACAAGGAAGGCTTAAAGTTGAAGCCAAGCCAGTAAGATTAAAGCCAATGATAAAAGAAGTTATTGTTGGGCTAAAACCAGCTGCCGAAGAAAAGAAATTAAAATTAATTTGTAAAAATCCAACCCAGGCGTTGCCAATGGTTAAGGCCGATCCTGATAGGTTAAGGCAGGTTCTAATTAATTTAATTGGTAATGCGGTTAAATATACCCGAAAGGGCAGCGTGGAGGTAAGCGCAGAAATGTTTAAGAAAGATAAAGTTAAAATTATGGTGGCCGATACCGGTTTTGGAATGAGTAAGGAGGAGCAAGCTCATTTGTTTGAAAAGTTTTATCGGGTTAAAAACGAAAGGACAAATGAAATAATAGGGACAGGATTAGGCCTTTGGATAACTAAGCAATTAGTAGAATTGATGGGAGGCAAAATCGACGTTGAGAGTATGAGCGGAATTGGAACAAGGGTTAGTTTTTATTTAGATATAGAGAATAAATAGAAATATATAAAATAAAAAAACGTCCCTCCCTTTATATGAAAAGGGTGGGACGTTTTTTTATTTGTGGACCCTAGGGGATTCGAACTCCTGACCTCCTGCGTGCAAAGCAGGCGCTCTAGCCAACTGAGCTAAGGGCCCAAGATTAGTAAGTAGTTTGTAGTGAGTAGTGAAAAAATAAATTTCTATAAACTACAAACTACCAACTAGTCTGAGCGGGTAACGGGAGTCGAACCCGTGTCTCTGCCTTGGCAAGGCAATATAATAGCCATTATACGATACCCGCTAATAAAAATTCAAAAATTAAAATGCATCACCGTCTAAGGGCGGGATCCCGCCTTCATTTAATTTAGGTGGCGGGAAAAATCAAAACTATGGAGTCTCGCCCCCCCCCAAAAGGGACGAGACGATAAATATATTTTAAACTAATTAGCAAAATAAATCAAGAAGCGATTCTTTATTTTTTTTCTTTCTTTTCTTCATTTTTCCCCTTTCCCTCTTCTTTTTCTTTTTTTGTCTCTTTGTCTTCCGAAGCTTTTTCGCCGGCTGATTTTTTAGCTTTTTCTTTTTTTTCTTCCTTTTTCTTTGGAGACTTCTTCTCTTTTAAAGCTTTAATTGATAAACCTAGGCGATGGTCTTTTGGTTCAATTGAAAGAATTTTAAATTCTAATTCATCACCAATAGTTGCAAATTTTTTAAGATCAGTAATATTTTCGTTTGATAATTCAGAAATATGAGCTAGACCATGAATATCTTTATCTAGTTCAACAAATAATCCAAAAGGATTTATCTTTAGAACTTTTCCTTTTACCTTATTCCCAACTTTGTATTTTTCTTCAATATCTGCCCAAGGATCACTGCTAACTTTTTTAATTGATAAGAAAATTTTAGTTCCGTTTATTTCGATTATTTCAGCTTTTACTTTATCCTGAACCTTTACAATGTCTTCTGGATTGTCAATTCTTTGCCAAGCAAGTTCAGAAATATGAATAAGACCTTCTAAATTATCAAATTTTATAAAAGCGCCAAAGTCGGTAATTGCAGAAATTATTCCCTCAATCTTGTCTCCAACTTTGTATTTTGATATTTCTTGTTGTTGCTCTTCTTGTAAGGCTTGCTTTTCAGAAACAATTAATTTTTCTTCTTTTTCATCAATGCCAATTATTTCTACTTCAAATGATTGGCCGATGTATGATTTTAACTTTTCTAATATTTTGGTTTTATCACCGCCAGAAACTCTAGGGTAGTTTTTTGTAGAAAGTTGTGAAACCGGAAGGAACCCTCTGGTTCTGCCAACTACCACCATTAAACCGCCTTTATTAGCATCAACGATCTTAGCATCAACTTTTTCTTTGGTTTCGAATAATTTGTGTAGTTTTTCCCATGCTTTTTGGTGACCAGCTTTTCGAAGTGATAGTTCGATTTCACCTTTTTCATTCTCAAGGTCAAGTACATAAGCTTCTACCTTGTCACCAGGTTTTAAGTTAGAGTATTCACCAGATTCATCGATGATTTCCCTGCCGCGAACTAAGCCGGTTGTAACACCGTCGATATCGATATGAATTTCCTTTTTACTAGCACTAACAACAATACCTTCAACAGTATCCCCAACATTAGGGAGTTTAATTAGATTTTTTTCCAGTAATTTTTTAAATTCCTGTTTGTCTTTGTCTTCCGTATTTCCGCTTGGCGGTACGGATGATGATTTTTCTTCGGTATTTTTTGTATTTTTAGTCATAAAATAAAAAAAGGGCCAAAAGGCCAACTTTGGGGTTAATAATTAGATAGCCTGTTTGTTGTCCCGCGTTAAGAAAAGTTTTTTGCAGCGGGGGTTAGTTATTAAGTTAAGTCTCAAGACCATTATAATACAAAATCCTTTTTTGTCAATATTTTTATGGCTCTACAATATTTAGTGTGGTGCATAACTCTTCTTGAACGCTAAAATTAGCCTAAAAAAGGACTTTCTCAACTAAATATAAAATATCTAAATAATCCTTATTTTATTTGTTATACAATATCAGACTGTCATCCCCGCAGAGCCTGCACTCGAGAAGTCGGGTGGCGGGAATCTACAACGTTTTTAGAACTTGGATCCCCGCTGGAGTTTATCCCGCACTTGATGCGGGGCGAGGATGATAGCGAAAAAAATAACAAAATAACCTCCACACTGTTTGATATAGAGCCTAATTTGTTGACTTTTATGGTGTTTAATTGTATTTTATCTATAGCTTATATAAAGATAGAACCTTAAACAATATTAAAAATAAAAAAAACAAAAAGGAGAGTTGATTATGCAAAAGAGAAAAGTTGTAGTAACTGGAATGGGTTTAATTTCTAGTATCGGTAACTCGGTAAAAGAAGTTACCCAGTCGCTTTTTGCGGGCGAGTCGGGAATTGATTATTGTCCAGAGTATAGAGAAATGGGGATGTTGTCTCAAATTGCTGGGTCACTGCCTGACCCAATAAAAATGATTAGCCAGAAAAAGATAAACCGTTTTATGAGTAAGGGGGCAGCTTTTGCCTATTTGGCAATGAAGCAGGCCATAGATGATGCTGGGTTGACTGATGATGAAATTAGTGATCCTATGACAGGATTAATAGTTGGAACTGGCGGCGGATCACCAATGAGTTGTGTTTTGGTGGCTGATACTCTTAGAAAAAAGGGATTTAATAGATTGCGTCCTACCTTTGTTCCAAAATGTATGGTTAGTTCGCCCTCGGCAAATTTGGATGTTTTGTTTAACATAAAAGGTACTTCGTTTTCTCTGGGGTCTGCTTGCGCTACAGGCGCGCATTGCGTTGGTGAAGCTTGGGAAAAGATAGTTTATGGCAATCAAGATGTTATGTTTGCCGGAGGAGCCGATGAGCAAGATTGGATTATTGCCTCAGCCTTTGATAGTGCCGGGGCCTTATCAAGGCGTAATGATGAGCCTAAAAGAGCATCTAGGCCATACGATAGAGATCGCGATGGCTTTGTTATGGCTAGTGGCTCCGGCATTTTGGTCTTAGAGGAGCTTAATCATGCTCTATCACGTGGAGCAAAAATTTATGCCGAGATTATTAGTTATACTGCAAATTCTGATGGATTTGATATGGTAAAACCATCTGGCGAAGGTGCTGCAAGGTGTATGGAAGAAGCTATTCGTTCGGCACGAATTAGTCGTTATAGTATTGATTATATTAATCCCCATGGAACAAGTACGCCAGCTGGTGATATTACCGAATTAAAGGCTATTAAAGATATTTTTTGTGGTAATAGCAATATACCACCAATTAGTTCAACAAAATCTTTAACCGGCCATGGTCTTGGGGCAACGGGAGCTCAGGAGATTATTTATTCAATTATAATGATGGAAAATTCTTTTATCCCGGCATCAGCTAATATTGAAAATCTTGATCCAGAAGCTGAGGGGTATCCGATTGTGACCGAGCGCCTTGATGAATATTCTCTTAATGTTGTAATGTCTAACAGTTTTGGTTTTGGAGGAACCAATGCCGTTATAATAATGAAAAAATTTTAAAAAACCAATTTTTTATTGGTAAAAAACAGGAAGCTTATTTATAGCTTCCTCTTACATTCTAACCCAAACCTTAATTTCTACAAAAAAGACATCTCTTAAGGTATAATTGTTTAGTCTAACAAACTAACAATTAACCAACAAAGAGATGTCTTACAAACATATTACCCTAATAAAAAGGAAAGAGCTAGTGATGTTGTATAATAATGGATTATTACAAAAAGACATAGCTAGAATATTAGGAGTAACTCCATCAGCAATATCCCAAGAACTAAAAAGAAATCAAAATGAGAATAATGAGTATTCTGCAAGTGAAGCTAATAAGAAAGCCAAAGAAAGAAGAGTGATTGCTAATCAAAAATTTAGGGTCTTATAAACCTTCTCAAAACATGATATGATAGAATCATATGA
>CAYNJS010000049.1:0-6134 GCA_964397635.1 uncultured Gammaproteobacteria bacterium | reverse complement strand
TACGTTTATTCGCGCTTTAACGCCCTGTGCTCTCTGGCACAGGGATAATTTACAAGGCATTTTTTATTTGGTGAAATTTTGGAAAGTAAGTTAATTTTATTGACTGGGCATAGGACTCGAACTGCTGGAAGAAAAAAGAGTCAGAACCTTCCTTGTTTTTATTTTATAGAGGTGTCAAAACCTTTGGCAGTTTTTTTAAAATATGTTATAATTTAAATATAATTGTGGATAACTTAATAATCTAATCTTTAATCATATGAGCTTATTGCCAGTTGTTTTTTTGGCTACAGTTATTTATCTCATATTAATCATTCCCTTGGTTGTTGGTCTTTTTGCTATGTATTATGTTAGTAAGCAGCTTGAAGTGGGCGATGTTTCTATAGGTGCTACAGCCAAAATATTAGGATTTTATTTTGCTTCTGGGTCATTATTTTTTATTGTTTTTGCAATTTTTACAATGCAACCATTCTCCTTGTTTACTTCGATGAATAAGAATCCTTATTTAAATATATTTGTTTTATTATTATTATTATTTATTTCAGGAGTTTTCTTTTTTATTCATTTTAAAACATTCTTTTTATTTGTAAAAAGGTTTTATCATATTGATTTAGTGAAAAAAATATTCCTATATGTCTCTGCTACAGCTACTATTTGGTTTTTGGTAGGTTTTTATTTCCCAGCGCTTAAAATGTTTTTATATTACAGTGAAATCGCTATGAGTAGGCAGTAGATGGCTGATGTTATGTTTTTTAAAAAAATACCGGTTTTTAGCCGGTTTTTTAATTTGAAAAAATATTAAAAAAATGATTAAATGTATATATAATTAACGCTGTAAAAGCGCTTGTTTTTTGTGTTAATTACGAAGTATTGATTTTAAATAATTATGAGGAAGATTGTATACACAATTTTAATTTCAACAGTGATCGTTAGTATAGTAGTTTTTTGGGAGGTTCAGCAATTGAGAAGCGAAGATTTTAAAGAGGGGGTCAATTTTTTTGTTGATAGAATTTTAGAAAAAGATAAATATGTTGGGTCTACCGAGGTGTTTAAGCGTAACGAAAAAAGAAAGACACATATTTTAGAGGTTGCTTTTGCCATTAATTCATATAAAAAGATTAATGACAGTTATCCAAGTAATCCGGATGTTAGCGGTAGTCTTACTGGTAGCGGTATTTTTTCCGAAGAATTACTCGTAAATCCTATTTATCCAGAATATCTAAATATTCCACCTAAGGACCCTATAAATAATAGCTATCATCATTATACATATATTTCTAAAGATAATAATTTCGTTTTATTTGCTAGGTTGGAGTGGGGTGAGGATGATATAGCAGAAAAGTATTATTATTGTATTGATAGTGTTAGCAGAAATCCGATGATCGTTCATAGTAATCCATCTATGAACATGAGATGTGAATAAAAAAAGACTGCCAAAGGGCAGTTTTTTGTTTGTAGGGTTGACCCTGTTAAATAATTTAATTTTTTGAAATTAAATTAAGATTTTTAAAAGTTATATATAATGGGGTTTTTTGAAAATTTTAGTTCTCAGCGAGTTATATGTTATGCAAGAATGACCAAAATCTTATTTAACGGGGTTGACGATAGTTTTAGAATAGTGTAATATAATATCATACTAATTTAGTAGGATATGAAATTTTCAACTAAAGCTGAATATGGACTGCGGGCAATGACAAGTCTTGCTCTTAATTATCCTGAAGTTAAAAGTATTCAGGATATTTCACGTGAGGAAAAAATTTCACCTAAATATTTAGAGCGATTAATGAATGAGCTTAGGAAAGAAAAGTTGGTAAAAAGTTATAAGGGTAAAAGTGGGGGGTACACCTTGTCGAGGAGTTCTAGTAGGATAAGAGTTGGCGAGATAATCCAAATCTTAGAGGGCCCAATTGACTTAAGGGGCTGTAATAGCAGTAAGTGTTCATCTAAAAAATGTTTATCTAAAAAAGTTTGGATAGAATTAGAAAAACAAATGAATAAAACTTTAAATAAAATAAAATTAAGTGATTTAATATGAGTAAACGAGTTTATTTAGATTATTCAGCCACCACGCCGGTTGATAGAAAAGTTTTAAAGGCAATGATGCCGTTTTTTTCTGAAAAATTTGGAAACCCGCTTACAATACATAAATTTGGGTCTGAAGCATCAGACGCTATTAAAGAAGCAAGGGATGCAGTAACTAATTTTTTAAATTGTCAAGATAAAGAAGTTATATTTACTTCAGGGGCAACAGAAAGTAATAATTTTGCCATTAAAGGTGTTTTAAGGGATTATTATTCAAAGGAAAAAAAGATTCCGCATATCATAACGTCAGTAATTGAACATAATAGTATTTTAGATACGTGTATAAAATTGGAAAAAGAAAAAAGAATAGAGGTAACGTATATACCAGTTAATTCTGAGGGGATAGTAAAAGTTGAGGCAATCCAGAAAGCAATTAAGAAAAATACAATTTTTATTTCAGTGATGCAAGTAAATAATGAAATAGGAACAATTCAACCGATCAAAGAAGTGGGAAGGATTGTTGGGGCGGAAAATGAAAAAAGAGCTAAGAAAAATAATCGAGAAATAATTTTTCACACCGACGCTACTCAAGGAATTAATTATTTAAATATTGATGTTAATAAATTAGGAGTTCACCTTCTATCTTTTTCTGGGCATAAAATTTATGCGCCTAAGGGGGTAGGAGTTTTATATAGAAAAATAGGAACACCAATTAAATCATTATTTGACGGTGGTGGCCATGAAGGTGGACTGAGGGCAGGAACTCATAATGTTCCAGGAATAGTTGGCTTAGGTGAAGCAGCAAAATTATTAAAAGGCCAAGATGTAAGAATTAAAAATAGAGAGATTAAAAAGCTAAGGGATTATTTGGTTAAAAGGGTGTTGAAAGAAATACCAAATTCTTATTTAAATGGATCAAAAATACATCGATCACCAAGTAATGCTAATTTTAGATTTGATGACGTAGAAGGCGAGAGCTTAATTTTATCTCTTGACATGGAAGGAGTTGCCGCTGGAACTGGTTCTGCTTGTTCATCTGGAGCTCTTGAGCCATCACACGTTTTAATGGCGCTTGGCTTAAAGCATGAACAGGCTCATGGCAGTTTACGATTATCCCTTGGAAAATATACTACTAAAAAACAAATAGACTATACAATTAATGTTTTAATAAGAGAAATTATTCGTCTTCGGAAAATTTCCGGCGATGTTTTAAAGAGTTTTAAATAAATTAAATATATGAGTAATCAAAAATATTCAAAAAAAGTTTTAGAGCATTTTAGGAAGCCTCATAATCAAGGGGTCCTTAAAAAGCCAAGTGGAACTGGCTTGGTGGGTAATCCTAAGTGTGGTGATATAATGAGGCTTTATATTAAAGTAAGTAAAAATAAAAAAGGTGAAGAAATTATTAAAAATGTAAAATTTGAAACCTTGGGGTGTGGTGCCGCTATCGCAACTACTTCAATGGTGACAGATCTAGCTAAAGGGAAGACTGTAGATAAAGCAATGAAAATTACCAAAAAAGATGTGACTGATGAATTAGAATGGCTTCCACCAACAAAAGTTCATTGTAGTAATTTAGCAGCTGAGGCCTTACATGAGGCAATTAGAGACTATTTAAAAACTCACCGTAAAAATAAATAAAAAATTTACTTGCCGGTATAAATTGCAAAATTTCGGCTGCAAATCATTCAAAGATCGTAACCGTATATTTATACGCTTTCTCGTTTTTTATGATTTTCGCTCGAAATTTTGCGATTTTAGACTCGGCATGAGTTTTTAAACAGTCTCAAAGATTATCAAAAAGAAAGCAAAAAAAATGTTAAAAATAAGACCAGTAAAAAAAGAAGATAAAGAAATCCTTATAAAATTATTTACCCAGCTTACTGGGAATGATACTGACTTTGATTTGCAGATGATCATAGATGATAATAAATGTAGATGTATTGTTTTAGAGGACAATAATACTGTAATCGGCAGTGCAACTCTTTCTATATATAATTCACCAGTTAAAGGTAGGGTCGGAGTAGTTGAAGATGTTATTGTAGATAAGAATTATAGAGGCCAGGGCCTAGGAAGAAAGCTAATGAATGAGTTAATTGGAATTGGTAAAAAGGAAAATTTAGCCTTTATAACCCTGACCAGTAACCCAAAAAGAGAGTCTGCTAGGAAGCTTTATCAGTCATTAGGTTTTAATTTGTATGACACTGGATTTTTTAAATTAAATTTAAATAAATAATAAGGATTTGCATAAATCCTTTTTATTTTTTATAATGGTAATATCGTAAAATAATAATATGTCTAATAAAAAGAAGAAAATCGGAATTTTTACTTTAACCTGTGATGAAGGGTGTAGTATTTATTTAATCGAAATATTTAATAAAAAACTATTAGAGTGGCTTAAAAAAATGGAGATTCATTATTTTCTTTCAATAAAAGATAAAACAGACATTAAGGATATTGATATAGGAATTGTCGAGGGAGTTGTTACAACCGAGGAAGATATGGAATTGGCTAAAAAAATTAGAGATAATTGTAAGATAATAATTGGCATGGGTAATTGTGCTATTACTGGTCAGCCTAGTTGTCAAAGGAATAATTTTAATAAAGCCCAATTAAGAGCAATTAATAAAGATTTAAAGAAATTTAAATTTTTACCAAAATGTTTATCGTTTAAGGAGGCTGTTGGCATTGATGACGAGGTAGCAGGATGCCCAATGGATGAGAAAAAATTTATTGAAGTTTTTGAGAAATATATATAAAAAATAAAAACTAATAAAATATGCATACTTGTGATTTAAATGTATCAATAGATAAATTATCAAAAATAGAAGGTCATGCTGACCTTGATGTTAAGATTAGAAATGGAAAAGTTGAAAGTGTAGATCTTAAGGTAATGGAAAATAAGAGATTTTATACAGAAGCTGTTAAGGGTAAGCCGGCTTTATCTGTTCCGCAGTTAGTTTCTAGAATTTGTGGAACCTGTTCGGTAGCTCATTTAACAGGGTCTATTGAGGCCGTAGAAAAAACTCTTGGAATAAAACCAAGCGAGCAGACTATACTTATGAGAAAGTTAATGATGTATAGTTTAATGATTCGAGATCATGCCTTGCATCTTTATTTTTTTGTTTTACCGGATATATTTGGCGTTGATTCAATTTTAGATTTAGCAGATTCTAAAAAGGAATTAATTCATGAAGCTCTTCATGTTAAGGAGGCGGGTAATAATCTTTCTAATTTAATAGCAGGTCGTGCTGTGCATGCTCCTTTTGAGCAAGTTGGCGGCTTTAGTCATGAGGTTGATAATTCAAAAGTTCCAGCGATAATTAAAGAATTAAAAAGTATTAGAAAGTCTATAATTAATTTATCAGAGATTTTTTATAAATGTGATTGGGAATTAAAAAGAGGGACAAACTTTGTAGCGCTTGTAACAAAAGACTTTTCTTTTTTGGAAGGCCATATTTGCTCAACTAGTGGAACTTGTATTGAAGAAGAAAATTATTGGGATCATTTACAAAATGTAGTTTTACCTTATTCACAAGCCAGTGGATTTGAGTTTGAGGGTGAAGAATTTATGGTGGGAGCACTAGCAAGGCTTAATCTGAATAAGGAAAGTCTTCATTTAAAGACGAAAAAAAGTATGAAAAAATATTTGGATTTGTTTCCATCTAATAACATGTATCATAATAATTTAGCTCAAGCAATCGAGATAATGCATTCTATTGATCATTCAATTGAGATTTTAGAAAATACTACCTTTAAAAAAGAGGAAATAATAAAACCATCCAAGATGGATGGCGAAGGCGTTGGTGTAATTGAGGCTCCAAGAGGAACTTTATATTATTGGTTATCGGTGAAAAATGGTAAAGTTAAATATGCAAACTTGGTTATTCCAACGGCGCAGAATTTATTGAATATGAGAGAGGATGTTGGGGTAGCTGTAACAGATATTTGTGAATGTCAATTGGGAGAAAAAGATTGTGAAAAAAACATTAAAAAAGAAATAGAGAAAATAATCAGAGCATATGACCCTTGCATGTCATGTGCATCGCACTTTTTAAAAAATTAATTGGGTTTAAAAAGCTACCGGAGCTCAACTCCGAAGATTCGGAGTTGAG
>CAYNJS010000048.1:0-6291 GCA_964397635.1 uncultured Gammaproteobacteria bacterium | reverse complement strand
TTTAATAAGGATAAAATGAGAAAATAACTACCACCGGTTTTGACACAGAGCCCAATTCTACTTTATCTCCTAGTTTTATGTTGTTTTCCTTAATAAAACCATTATTAACTTCCAGCACTTTATCGGCTTCGGCCATTGGAATATAGGAAGGAATATTATCTCCATTGGAAAGTAATGCGTTTTCTACAATATAAACTATTTTATCATCATCGATCCAAATAATATCGATGGAAAATTTCATATCTTTCATCCAAAAAGAATGCTTATCTTTATTATCAAAAAGAAACAACAGCCCGCAATCATCACAAAGCGAATCTCGACCAGATAACCCCTGAACACGCTCCCTAAAATCATCAGCGATTTCAATATTAATAACTTTATTATTAATAATCAATATTTTATTTTTTTCAACCTTTTTAACACATCCAGAAACAACAACAAGCAATACAATAAGAAATATGAATTTAAAGTAGTTTTTCATCTTGATTTTGTAGGTCTACTGTTAAGTCCTTATTCGGAAATAAAATTTCAAATTTTGAGTAAATTTGTAGTTTTAGAACGAATTTAGGACTTATTAGGAGTCCTCCTGTAGATTAGATAAACACCTCCGGCTATTAAAAGCATTAAAGCAAATAAAATAAAAAAAGTTAAAAACCTGCCGATGCTTGTTAAAAATAAACCACCTGCCCCAAAAATTATTGTTAAAAAATATAAAGATAAAACAGCTTGTTTGTGAGAAAATCCTATATCAAGCAATCTAAAATGAAGGTGTTTTTTATCTGAATGACGAAACGGTGATTGTTTCTTGGTAAACCTTTGGATAATTACAAAAAATAAATCGATTATTGGGATACCCATAACAAGTAATGTTATAGCAATCTTTCCATCGGTAATAATTGCCAAAGTCCCTATCATAAAACCGCAATAAAGACTTCCTCCTTCGCCTAAAAAAATTGTAGCTTTATGAAAATTAAATATTAAGAAACCTAAAAGTCCTCCAGCTAAAATTATAGAAAGGATTCCTATTTCTGGCAGGATTGCCGGACCAACAAATAAAGTTAAAATAAAAATTACTAAAGCACCAATCAAAGTTATGCCCGTAGTTAATCCATCAAGACCATCTAAAATCTTGGTGGTATAACTCATTCCTAGCAACCAGAAAAAGGTTAATATTATTGCTAAAAAATTTAACCCATCAAAATCTATTACCCCACCCAATGGATTAGTTATATAACCAATCTTTACTCCTGACAAAATAACAACTAAGACAGCCAAAATCGGAAAAAGAATTTGTTTAATTGGATCTAGGTTTTTTTTATCATCTATAAACCCTCCAATCATTATAATGAGTCCTCCAATCCAAATGCCATGCATCATGTTGCTAGTTATGTATTTCCCAACAATATTATCCGTAAAGAATGCAAAATAAACTGATATAATCAAAAAAGACAAAAAGACAGCCACTCCACCGAGCAATGGGGTTGGTTGACTGTGAATTTTCCGAAAAAAAGACGGCCTATCGATAATTTTAAGCCTCCAAGCAACCCATTTTACTAAAACCGTAAAAATTACGCTTAAAAAAAATGCGCTTAAAAAGGCCAAAAAATACTGCATAAAATATTATTTTGTCTCAAAAGTAAATTTATACCCAATAATTAACAAAATCAAAAAGGCGATAACAATCACCCAAGAGATTGGTGGAATTAAAGGTAAGATGATTATGAAAATTAAAGGAATTCTAACCATAACCTTACCCTTTTTATCTCGAACCGTAACCCGCCTTTTAATAACTGCGTCAAAAATTGTTTTTAAAATCCCCACCGCTTTATCGGCAGTAACGTCAAACTCTTTTTTGTGTTTTGAATTTTTTGTTGCCATAAATTTTTTTATTTTATTAAAATAAGTAAAGGAAATTTAAAATAATCTAGTGGAACGATATTCTACCCCGGCTCCCTTTTTGGTCATAACTATCTGCCAAAGATAAATATATTCAGCTCTAAATGATCCTGCACAACTTAAAAGATAGAATTCCCACATACGATAAAAATTGTCATCGTATTTTTCTTTTAATAACCCCCAACCTTTTTGAAAATTCTCAAACCAAGACATAAGAGTTTTATCATAGTAAAGGCCAAAATTATGCCAATCCTGAAATACGAACAATCCTCGCATAGCGCGAATTAATCTTTTTTCCGAAGGAAGAATGCTTCCGGGAAAAATATATTTATCAATAAAAGGATCTGTAGTAACTGACTCTTTATCAATACCAATGGTATGAAGAAGAAAAAGACCGTCATCTTTCAATAATCTATGTACAGTTTTCATATAAATGCGATAATTTTTCCAGCCAATATGCTCAGCCATACCCACTGATACAATCCTATCAAATGGTCCATATTTTTTAGGGATATGACGATAATCACAGAGTAAAATAGTAGCATCATCACAACTCTCCTTACATTTCTTCTTGGCTATTTTGTATTGATCTTCAGATATAGTCACCCCAACTACTTTTACCCTATATTTTTCAATCATATATTTTAAAAGTTCCCCAAAACCACAACCTATATCAAGGACTGTCATTCCTGGTTTAAGATAAAGCTTTTTACATATCATTTCCATCTTGTCTATTTGAGCCTCATCCAAAGTTTTAGCTTTTTGCCAAAAACCACAACTATAAACCATATATTTACCTAACATTTGAGAATACAAATCAACCCCTATATCATAATGCTTTTTCCCTATTTCTGCGGATCTTTTTTCACTGCCGGCATCTGTAAATAAGTGTTTTAATCCAAAAAAAGATTTTACTAAAAAACCTAATTTTTCTATTTTTCCTGTTTCACTTTTCCAAAGCCTATAAACCAATTCATCTATACTGTTAGTTTTCCACCAACCCTTCATATAGCCTTCGCCAAAAGCTAATGATCCGCGAGAAGCTACGTCTTTGTAAAACTTTTCATTAATCACCTGAATATCCCATGGATTTTTACCATTTATTTCTATCCCAGCTTTTTTAAGAGTATTTATAACTAATTTTTTAGAATTCATAGTATTAACCTCCTTAAAATTATGCTGTGAGACTATAGCAGAATATCATTTTTACTACAATCTCATTTTAATAATGATATTTTTTATTTTTATTAATTGTTATTCCTCTGTAAATTTGTTCTAACAAAATCACCCGGGCCATTTCATGGGGAAATGTTAATCTTGAAAGAGAAATGCTTGTTTTTATTCTTTCTTTAACCTTCGGACTAAAGCCTAGCGTTCCAGCTATTACAAAAATTATTTCCCTAGTATCCTTATCTAAAAAATCTGCAAATTCTAAAGAATCAAACTCTCTCCCCTCTTCTTCTAAAAGAAAGATTCTTGCATTGTCACACTTTTCAATTGACTTTAAAATTCTTTCTCCTTCTATTTTTTTAGTCTTATCTTTATCGGATTCGCGCTTAAAACTTTCTGTTTTTAGTTCTAATATTTCAATCTTAGCGTAAGGCCTTAAGCGCTTTAAATATTCCTTAATTAAATCGTTGTAGGTTCTTTCTTTAACAGAACCAATTGTAATTATTTTTATTTTTAACATATTACAGATCTCCGCTAACTTCTTTATTTATCCGGTCAAAAAAATCTACCATAAAATTATGCCTACCTTCTGCTATTTTCTTCCCCTCATTGGTAATTATTTTGTCTTTAACAAATTTCATTTTTACTAAAAACTCTCTATAAGCAGTATCATCTTTTGTATAAGGTTTTGTTTTTTCTACCTCAATATCTTTATTATGCAGATAAGCACCCACTTCACTGGCAAAAAAGAACAATCTCCCTATTCCTACCGCTCCAAGAGAATCTAGCTTATCAGCATCATATAAAACCTTTGCCTCTAGGGTTTTTGGTTTATTATCTCCCCTAAACCTATGAGTTTCTATGCAGTGAATTATATTTTCTAGTTTTTCTTTTGGTAAATTATAATTTTCTAGTATTTTTTTAGCTCTTTTAGCACCAGCTTCAGCATGACAAACCCCACCATTAGAACTATCCTGATCAATTCTTCCAATGTCATGCAAATAAGCTGCGATTAACAAAACCTCTACATCAGCCCTTTCTTTTTCACCTATGTGCTTGCAAAGTTCATAAACTCTTTCGGTATGATCAAAGGCATGACACCCCCTATTTTTAGAATTCAAATCTTTGGCAATTTTCTTTATTTCACTAATTATATTCATTTTTTTAATATTTTTTTATATATTCCAAAACTAGATACCACCTCCCTAAAATATAAAGTTACTACAAAAGATACTATAGATGCTGTAATAAATCCCAAGCTCATCAATAAATAAAAGGTTAAAGCCCCAAAAAAGGCAGCTGTGGCATAATTTGACCTCCCCTTAAAGGCAAGTGGCATGCCCCCCATAATAGTATCTCTTATAATTCCACCACCAAAGCCGGTTAATACTCCCAAAAATACACAAACCATTAAAGACAATACGTAATTATTAAAACTTAAAAAACTATATGGAATTGTAACCCCGATTATAACAAAGGCTGACAATCCAATAGAATCAATAAATCTAAATAAAGAATATTGTTTTTTAAAAAAAGTTGGGATTAAATAAGTTAAAATACTCCCGGAAATAGCAATAAGCAAATAGTTGACATCTTCTAAATAAAAAAGCGGGGTTCGACCAATTATTAAATCCCTTATAGTTCCTCCACCAACAGCGGTTATTATTCCTAAAAAAATCACGCCTAAAATATGGAGTTTTTCTCTTTTAGCTTTGTAGGCTCCAGTTACAGCAAAAGCCAATGTCCCAAGTAAATCTAAAAAATACATAGTAAAAATTCAAAAATCAAATATCATCACCGCCCCAGCGGGATCCCGCTTCATTAAAATTAAATATAAGTGGCGGGAAAATGCAAAATTTTTGTCATTCCCGCGCCCGCCTGCAACGCTGCCCGTCCGACACGCTGACGCGAGTCATGCGGGCGGATAGCACTGCGGGCAGGAAGGCGGGAATCTATATTATATTATATTATATTAAATTAAATTTATACTATCCAAACATTACCCATTCCGGTTTAAATAATAATAAAAGTCCTAAAATTAATATCACAATACCCCCGATTAAATTTGACCACCTTGATAATTTACCATCAAAACCAAAAGCCTTAAGAGTAACCATAGCGATGGTAAAGACAATCATATCATCAAGCATGAAAATCAAAATATAAAGTAACAAGTATAAATAATATTGATAAGCTGGCAGTCCTGATAAGGTTAAAATTTGAGTATAAATTGCAGGGAGTCCTGCAGAGCAAACCAATTCAATTAAATTAACTGCAAAAGCTAAAACTATTATCCCGCCAAGAGCTAACCAAAAAGTCTTTTGCTCAGTTACTTCGCGAAGTTTTTTCATTATCTTTGCCTTTTGATCAGTATTAGTTGTCTTACATTCCCCTGCTTTGTTTACCTTCCATTCTCTGAGATGATAAACCCCACTACCAACTGCAACCAAACCAATAAGAATTCTTATAGTTGCGATAAAACCTAAAAATAAAAATAAATTTAACCAAGCAGATAAAAATAAAAAATATACAATACCTGATGAAAATATAAAAGTACTACCCAATATCCACATTCTTCTACGATCTTGCATCCCTAAAAGCAAACTAATTAAAAATAAAAGAACCCACATTGCACACGGATTAAAACCATCCAGGGCTGCAATAACTATTGTTAAAATCGGCAAAGACCAAGTTTTTATACTAATCTCACCAAAGCCAGGTAAAATTATAGTTTCTGAGGCCACCTCCTCTTTGCATTCATCCTGATCTGTTGCTCCTTTTAAGTTCCCAACAAAATCAATACACCCATGTTGTAAGTGATCTTTTACAATATTCTCTATTTTTCTCCCGGTTGAATTATCGTCCAGATAACCTACAACCACTTCGTCACCGATAACTAAAAACGGAATGCCGGGAGCCTGAACATTAAGTTTACCCGCAACTTCCTTTAAAAGTTCGGCATTTTGTGGATTATTATATATTTCGTAAGGCTTAAGCTTTATATTTGAATACTTTTCTTGTAGTTTATCTAAAAATATTTCTTCCTTGGCACAATGAGGACAAGTATCACCATAAAAAAGACTCATGTAAATAGGCTTATTATCCTGAGCTAAAACAAAAGGCGTTAATATAATAAAAAATGAAAAAACAAAAAATAGTAGTAATACAACTTTTTTCATAATGCTATAAATTAAATATAAGTTAATGCGTATAAATGTTAAAATT
>CAYNJS010000047.1:0-6412 GCA_964397635.1 uncultured Gammaproteobacteria bacterium | reverse complement strand
GCTTTGTTGAGCATCATATGACTATTATATCATAGTTTCTGATGGTCTAGAGCCATTAAGATTTTATATTGTATATAATACCAGAATTTTCACCATTTGACAAAACCAAAAAAACCTGCTATAATAGCTTTAGCTATTAGTTCAGGAAACAACACGAACAACACATTTTAGCACAACTTTATATTTTTTAGGAATTTCAGCCCAACCGAGAGGGCTGTTTTTTTGTTGCCTGAAAATAGTTAGCTTTAAATATTTGCCAGTATTTAAGGCGAGGATACCGTTTTTGTTTTTAATTTCTTTTTAAGTCCGGGCAGGTTCGCCATTTTCGGGTCAATGCCCGGGGCCCGAAAAGGCGAACTGCCCGGCTCAAGAATTTGAGAAAACGGTAAACGCTTATCTCTAATCCTGTGAGTTAAGCATAAAAGCTTGATAACCAAAAATAAAATGAATCTCTACTATAACTTGATTATAAGCACATATCTAACCGCATTTGCAGGTTGTTATTACTTTGGCTTTAGGAAAGGGAATATTAGCTTATGCTTGAGCAGTATGACTTTAAACTGATTAAGTCGGGTCGCTACATAGAAGTGTATGAGTATAGAAACAAGAAAATATTCAAAGGATATAAAAAAGTAAAAAATGAGGAACTAAAAAATGAAAAAAACAAGCAAGAAGAAAAATTAAACCAAATAATGGAACTGGCGGGATTATCCAAACAAGCCGACATCTACCAATATAAAAACGAAATAGAACAAGAAAAAGAAGACCAAAAACAAAAAGCCGAGTCTTCCGTTTCTCGCACCAGGAGAAGCATTAAACGGCTAACGAACGCCAATCCACAGCTTAATAAGTTTTTAACTCTTACCTTTGCCAAAAGCACAACCGATTTAAGTAAAGCCAATTATCTTTTTAACCAGGCGATCAAGAGAATTGTTCGGAGCCTGCCGGACTTTGAATATATCGCCGTGGTTGAATTTCAAAAAGATATAGACTACTTCGGCCGAAAAAAAGAGCATGGCGGATCCGTGCATTATCATTTGCTTTGCAATATTAATGCGAAAAGCAGGGGGCTGCCGTATATTTTCGGCTGGGAAAGATTATTTGCCAAAAGATACTGGAAAAACGGTTTTGTAAAAGTAAAAGATATCGAGCAAATAGAAAATATGGGAGCGTATTTTTGCAAATATCTAAGCAAAGATATGTTTGACAAAAGAATGTTCAATAAAAAGAAGTTCTTTTGTTCGCAGACCCTAAACAAACCCGTTGAGTTGACGGGAAACGAAGCCAAATATTTTTTTGAAAGATATGTTTATCCGACAGAGCCTGTCTTTCAAAAAAGATTTTCCGGGGAATACTCGGGAATTGTTGATTATTCCGCATATCTCTTAAAAGAGGATTCCTGTGATTTAAACATAGAGGCGTTTAAGGGAGGAAATTAAATGTCCTTAATAAAAGAAAAATATGTTATTGAATTTCAAGAACTGTATTTAAAAAAATTCAATATCAAACTAAGCTACGATGAAGCTTTAAAAGAGTGCATAGATATGGTTGAACTGGGCAAGGCGGTATATGGCAGAGATGAAAGCGATAAATGCGAGGAGTAAAAATAAAATTAGCTTGCCAATAACATTATTAGCGTGTTAATATATAAGGGCTTACTCGAAACAATTAAATATTACAAAGAGTTTTTCTTTAATCCCAAAAATGGGCAGTTCTGCCGATTAAATTACTCTTTGTAATTTGTTTCGGGTAAGCCAGAACTGTCCTTTTTTGTTTGTTAACTAATTTATGGTAAAAGAAAAGACAATTAGATATTTTGCTTATGTCCGCAAGTCCACCGAGGGCGAGGAACGGCAGGCTTTGTCTATTTCAAGTCAGATTGATAAGGCAAGAGAATTATTCGGCAATCTTAATGTTGTAGAAGTCCTGGAAGAAAAACACTCCGCCTTTAAACCATACAATAGGCCGGTCTTTGAGGATATGATAAAAAGAATACAAAAGGGCGAAGCAGGTGGAATTATCGCCTGGCACCCGGATAGATTGAGCCGAAACGAAATTGACGCTTCAACCGTAACCTATTTAGTCCGAACAGGCGTTATTGAAGATTTAAAATTCGGGTCATATAATTTTGACAATAGCCCCGAGGGGATAATGATGTTGCAGTTGGCATTAAGCCAATCGCAATATTTTTCGTCAAAACTTGGCAAAGATGTTAAAAGGGGGCTGGAAAAGCGTTTTGAGCTGGGCTGGCACCCGAACTCTTGCCCGAATGGGTATATAAATGTAAAGGACAAGGAAACGGGGCTTAGCGTGATAGATGTAGACGAGGAAAGGTATAAACCGCTTAAAAAAGCTTTTAAGCTAATGATAACCGGCAATTATTCCGTTCCCGAGATATTGGACAAATTAAATAACGACTGGGGCTTTAAGCCGAAAAAGAAAAAAGACAATAAAAGCGGAAAGCTGTCGCGGAGTTCTCTTTATAGAATATTTACCAATCCGTTTTACGCCGGGATTATTGAATACAACGGCAAACAAAAACAAGGCAGACATAAGCCGATAATAACTTTGGAAGAGTTTGATAGAATTCAATTTTTGCTCGGGGCAAAAGGCAGGCCGAGAAAACGAGTAAACAATTTTGCTTATTCCGGCTTAATCCGTTGCTCTTATTGCGGTTCGCTCGTAACGGCGGACAGGAAAACCAAGATCATTAAAAAAACCGGCAAGGAAAAAACCTTTGTCTATTATCGCTGTAACCATAAAAAGCCGAATGTAAATTGCCAAGAAAAGCCAATTAGTTTGCCCGAACTGGAAAAGCAGATTGTAAGGAAGTTAAAAAAATACGAGTTTGAACCCGACTTTAAAGAATTGCTGTTTAAAATATTGGATGACTGCCAAAAAGAAAATCCAAGCGATAATGTTGTTATCGTAAAAAATTTAGAAAAGAGAATTGAAGAAGTAAAACTGGAAAGAAGCAATTTAACCAAGCTTAGCTGTAAGGGCTTGATACCGGACGACGAATTTAAAGAGGAGAGGAATAGCTATGAAAAGCAGTTAAGCAACTTAAAACAAAAGTTAATCAAAACTAAAAAAGAAAAAGGCAACGGAAATGAGTTTATTAAGGATGTAAAATTTGCCGTGAGGGCCGTAGAAAAATTTGAAAAAGGAAAAGAAAAAGACAGAAAAGAGATAGTAACGAGATTACGCTCGAACTGCGAACTGGGCGACAGAAAGCTCTTATTTAAGGCCAAAAACTGGGTTGTCCGGACAGAAAATGTCCTTAAACCCCTGGAGGCCAAATTTATTACGCTCGAACTGGGCAAAAAGCCCATAACAAAAGCAAAAAGCAAGGCTTTAACCTTGCTTTGTTGCGAAGTGCGGGGACGAAGGGACTCGAACCCTCGACCTCCTGCGTGACAGGCAGGCGCTCTAACCAACTGAGCTACGCCCCCAGATAGAAATTTTCAATTAACAATTTACAATTTTCATTAAATTATTAATATTCAATTTTAATAATATTAGGTTAAAAAAATCAGATTCCGGGTCAAGCCCGGAATGACATTTTTGATGAAGGATTATTGATAAAACCTCTTTCGGAAATAAAATTTTAAATTTAGAGGAAATTTTTTAAAACAATTAATGAAGTGATATAAGTATATCAGTGAGTTAATTTTTTAAACAAATTTGCCTAAAGTTGATAGTTTAGAACGAATAAGGGTTTTGTCAATAGTCCTACAATAGCACAAAAATAAATTTTGTCCAGACACAATATCTTTAAATCACAAATCCACCCTGGCCCTCCTTTGCTAAAGGAGGGGACGTGACTAATAGCGAATCTTAAACATCGCAATTTTCTCAACTATCTCAAAAATCTCAATCAAAGATGTGCGCGCACAAGGATTCGAACCTAGGACCTTTTGGGTGTAAACCAAACGCTCTAACCAACTGAGCTATGCGCGCTTATTCTAGTGAGTAGTTTATAGTGAGTAGTATAAAGTTAAAAATACTAACTACAAGCTACTAACTACAAACCAGTCTATTGTTTCCAAAAAAATTGTTTTTTAGTTTTTGTGTACCAATCTTTAACATTAGAAAACCTATCAGCCGGGCTGACCACTTTTTCAATTTTAACGCCTTTTATATTTTTGTCAACCATATAGTCATAAATTGGCTGATATAAAAATATTGCCGGCTTTTCTCTTGTTAATATTTCTTGGAATTTTTTATATTTTTCTTCTCTGGTATCTCTTTGAATCGTAACGCGAGCTTCTTCTAAAAGTTTATCTGCTTCTTCCTGATCAAATCCGGATAAATTTAATCCGCCAACTTTATTTTGAGAAGAGTGCCAAAAAGGGTAGGGGTCTGGGTCAAAGCCAACTATTTCCCCATAAAGTAGAACCTCATAATTTTTTTCTTCTATTGCTTTTTTTAATTCTGCTGCATCTAGTAGATTTATTTCTGTTTTAACGTTTATTTCTTCCCAGTATCTTTTAATTTCTTCAATTATCAGGGCATTTTTCATGGAATTAATCGAAGTTATCGTAATGGTTAATTCTTTTTCTTCTTTTTCATCCTCTTCATTAGTTACTTCTTTTTTATAATATAAATCTTCTTCGTTTTTTGTAAAATCAGATTTTTCAATTAACTCTTTGCTTTTTCCTTGATCAAATTCATCTTGCTTAAGATTTTTCGCCCAATTTTCCGTTACGAGCGGGTTAGAAATTATTTTACCCTTGCCATCCAAGGCGTTATCAATCAACTCTTTTTTATTAATTGCATAAGTTAAGGCCTCTCTAATATTAATATCTTTTAAGAATTCATTTTTTTCTTGATTAAAGAATAGAGAAATATGTTGAGGAAGATTTAATTCGTAATGATTTAAGTGTTCCTTTTTTATGTTTTCATCTATTTCTGTCGGTAAAAAGCTAAGACCCTGAATGGTTCTTGTTTTTAAAGCTTGAACCGCTTCATTGTAGCCAGTAAAGAATTTTAAAGTTATATTTTTTATAAAAGGTGGATTAAAATAATATCTATCGTTTGCAGTAAGCAAGTATTCTTTGATATTACCTTCCTTATCTTTTAGAAGAGAATCAACCTTGTAGGGTCCGGAGCCAACCGGTTTTAAATTATATTCTGCTAAGGTTATATTGGCTGAATTAACTTCTTCCCAGATGTGTTTTGGCAATATGCCAAAAGTCAGAATAGATAAAAACGGAGCATAGGCTTCGGTTAGTGTAAATTTTATTGTTCTATCATCAATTTTTTCAACTGTAATACCTTTAAAACTTGCTCCAAGAGGACTTTTTGTATTCGGATATTTAGCCAATTCGACAGTAAAAATTACATCATCAATTGTCAGAGGTTCGTCGTCTTGCCACATTAAATTTTCTTTTAAATAAAATGTGTATGTTTTTTGGTCTTCACTTATTTCATATCTATCGGCTAAGTCTGGTTTTAATTCCCCTGTTTCACTATCGTATTTGAGTAATCCAGAAAAAACTAGTTTAACTAAATCAGAGTCTACGTCATTAATCTGTGAAAAGAGGGGATTAATATATTGAGGGGAGCCAACAATTCCTTCTATGTATTCTCCGGTTTGAGCAGGTATAATTTTTATGTGGTTTAAATAAAAATTTGTGCCTAAAAATATAGCACAAATAAAAATTATAAAGCTCAATATCTTTATAGTGGTTTTTTCTCTAACGGATAAAAATTGCGGCAGTTGTCGCAATTGTTTAAAATTAGGCAGCCTAGATTTCGATAGGTTTTGAACCAATTTTTTATCTAGAGAGCTTTGAAGAGTGTGAACTCTAATTTTCTTTCTTGAAAATTTTCCCCTAATTTTATCGAAAAAATTAAGTATTTTATTTTTTGTAGATAGTATAAAAAATTTTATTTTATTATCCACAAAGTTGAGGATCTGTCGTCAAATGCGCTTTTGAAGCGAAATTGACAAAATCAGAGGTAAATTTTTCAAATAATTTTGAGGTTTATATAGAATATAAGCCGAGAAATTTTTGGAAAATTTGGCCAGATTTTGAAAATTGCAGCCAAAATGGCATTTGTTGATAGGCCCTATTTAAGAGTAATTTAAAATCCTGCTCAACGCAGGATTTATGCATTTTGAATACTATGCCAGCAAAATAGCAAGCCCTGATCCAAGAAAAACAACAGACAAGGCTATCGTTGCTCTAAAGAGAATTTTTTCAACACCTCTTTTACTCCTATAAACATCTCCTGATCCGCCGAATAAGCCAGAAAGCCCAGATCCTCTTTGTTGCATCAAAATAACAACAACCAGTAAAATAGCGCTGATTATTTGCGCAATTGTTAAAAATTTTTCCATATTTTTAAATATCATATAAAAGAAATAAGGAGAATAATACTGTATACTAAAGGGGTGGGAAGAAGA
>CAYNJS010000046.1:0-6435 GCA_964397635.1 uncultured Gammaproteobacteria bacterium | reverse complement strand
TTTAATAAGGATAAAATGAGAAAATAACTACCACCGGTTTTGACACAGAGCCATGTTTTTATGAAAATTATTATTGCTACACCGCTTTATGAGCCAGAGATAGCCGAGCCAGCTCCGTATGTTAAAAAATTAGCTGAAAATCTAAAAAACAATCATAAAATTACGATTTTAGCTTACACAAATAATAAAGAAGAAATTCCAGGCACAAAGCTCGTAGCTATTCAAAAAAACCAACCAATTATATTAAGGTTGATCAAATATACCCTAGAACTTAACAAGGCATCTCGCGATGCTAGTGTTATTTATGTTCCAAATGGTATAGCTTCAAGTTTACCTGCAATTATTGTTAGCATTTTAAGTAAAAAGCCTGTAATTATAAAGTTTACTGGTGATGAGGCCTGGGAACGATCAACTCAACTAGGTCTTACCTCCCAAAACTTAGAAGATTTTTTAATTAATCCAAAGGTTAATTTTAAAATCAAATTAATTATGCTTTTACAAGGATTTATTTTGCGCCAAGCCAAATATGTAACTACGTCTTCAAAGTATCTTAAAAAATCAATTGAAAAATCCTATAAAATTCCAGAAGAAAATATAATTGTCAACTACAACCCAGCGCCTAAAAAAGAAATTCTTCCCTTTCCCGTCGAAAAAGATGTTAATAAAATTTTTACTTCTACAGAATTTGCGACCAAAGAAGATATAAAAAACATTATTAAAGCAATTGAAAAAATAAAGGATATCAAACTGGTTATTGCTGGAAAATTAAAAAACGAAAAAGAGCTAAGAAATTTTGCCAAAGAACTTGAAGTGGAAAATAGAATAACTTTTTTAGGAGATGTTTCAAGGGCTGAGAATTGGCACGAACTAAAAACTTCGGCCCTACAAATAATAAACAGGGGACAAAACAACGAACCAGATATTGTGCTAAGTGGTTTTGTTGCTAAAACTCCTACAATAACTACTGATGTTAGAGGAATAAATGAGTCAGTTAGTGATGGAGAGTCTGGAATATTAATTAAAGAAGGAAGTAGCGACCAAATAGCTAAGGAAATTAAAAGGGTTTTAAGTGATGAAACTTTAGCTCAAAAACTTATCTCAGGGGGCCAAAAAGTTATTTTAGAAAAATTTTCCTGGGAAAGTCATTTAAAAATAATCGAGGAAACACTAGAAAAAGTCAAATAATTTATGAACAAACATAATACAAAAGAAGATTGGAATAAATACCGAGAGCAAGAACTAAAAAAAGCTCTTCCGATTATAAAAGAGCTTGGTTTTGATATTGATGAGGAACAAGCTCATATAGGCGGAGAAAGGCATTTAATGAGTGGGTTCAAGCTAGTTCTAACCGGATATCAAGAAAATAATAAAAAACGGGTAATTATAAAATTAAGCAGTCACCCTGAGGGAATAGAGGAAATTGAGCATGAACATAAAACTAGAAAAACTATACTTAATATCGATTTTTCTTATCGTTCTTTCTTTTTACCAAAAGAAATTTTGTTCACCAAAAACGGGGACTATACAATTTCCGTAACTTCTTATATTGAACAAGAAAAATCATTCTTAGCCCATAATTTTAAGGATCAATTCTTTTTAGCCTTAAGAGCCCTTGAAACACAGGAAGGAACCCATATAACAACCTATTATCACAAAAAATCGATTCAAAAAACTTTTGGAATAATGAATGCTACTAATTATATTAATTCTTTTGATGTTTTTAAGAAAAATTCAATTGAAAATAATCCGAATAATCAGTATCTTGAAGACGTTTTTAATAAAGGATCTCAATTATTTTCTTCAAATAAAAAAATTATTGGGAAATACTCTGACTTTTTAACTCATTCTGATTTTTGTCCTCATAATATTAGGGTGAAAAATCATGAAATGTATTTACTTGATCACACCTCAATCCATTTTGGAAATAAATACGAAAGTTGGGCCCGGTTTATAAATTTCATGGTTATTTATAATCCAGAGCTTGAACATGCCCTTCAAAAATATGTAAAACAAAATCGAAACAAAGAAGAAAACTTAAGCTTACAATTAATGCGGGTTTATAAAATTGGTTTTCTTTTGAAATATTACACCGATTCACTTTCAAAAACCAAAGGCGACTTAAATACTCTGACCAAGGAGCGTATAACTTTTTGGACAAAAGTAATGGAAAATGTCTTAGAAGATAAAACTCTCCCAGAAGAAACTGTAAAAAAATACAAGTTGTCCCGTGACAACTTGCGTAGTGAAGAGGAAAAAATAAGACAAAAAAAATTACAACAGATCCAATAATTCCTTTAATGTTTTTTTATTATTAGCCATAAATATTTTCTGTGGCTCATTAGATAAATTTGGAACCTCTCCTGATTCATTAGTTACCACCCCGCCAGCTTCTGTTAATATCCCAAGAGCTGGTGAAATATCTAAAGTTGACAGAGTCCCATAAATATTAGCTTCAATTTTGCCTGAGGCAACAAAACAAATATCAAGAGACGAGGATGCAAAATTCCTTGTTTTTTTTACGCTAGCAAGCAAACTTTTATATGACTCGCCACCCCACTCTCTTGATCCTTCTTTCCTGCCGGCGGTAAAAAATATATATGAATTTTTTAATTCTTTCTCTTTTAATACTTTTATGGGGTTATTATTTAAAAAAGCTCCTTGCCCCTTTTTAAAGCTAAATAATTCTTTTGTTACAGGGTTATAAACTGCACCAACAACCGGCGTATTTTTATCTAACAAACCTAAACAAACAGCAAAATGGGGAATTCCCCGTGAAAAATTGGATGAACCATCTATTGGGTCTATTATCCATTTATAATCATTTTCTTCTGATTTTCCACCCCCTTCCTCTGAGTAAATACTATAAGCTGGAAACTCTTTTTTTATTTTTTCAACAATAAATTCATTAACATCCCTATCAACACTTGTCACCACATCTCTTGGGTCAAAACCCTTGCTTTCAACCTCAAATCCTTTTTCTCGTAGCTTTAAAAGTAGCTCCCCGGCTTCTTTTACTGTTTTAATTGTAAAATCATAAGTATTCATAATTAAGCTATTTGTTAAACACTTCTTCAAAAATATCTTTTTGAATATCTTTGGCAATAAAGTCCCAGTTATATTTATTGTAAGCTAGCTCATAAGCATTTTCTACTGCTTTTTTAGCCTGATCAGGATTTTTAATTATATCACGAACAGCCTCGGCAATTTGGTCTGGCGAATCTTTATCAACTGCCCAACCAGTTGTTTTTTTATCTGGATTTCTTTTAGCATCAAAAAGAAAATCTGCTATCCCTCCTTCTTGAGTTGTAATAATTGGTAGTTTTGCAACCATAGTAGAAACAAAAGAATTCCCCATCCCCTCGCTTCTACTTGGCCTAATAAAAATATCGGATACTGCCCTATATTTGGCCGTTTCACTTCTATCAACTTGACCAATAAATTTAACCCTGTCTTGAACCTTTAATTCCTTAGCTAAATCTTTAAGTATTTCTTCATCCGGTCCGCCACCAACTACAATAAATTTTATATTCTCTTCTAATTTTGGCATTGCCTTAATTACATCATCGATTGCATTTTTATGCACCAACCTAGAAACAGTCACCAAGTAAACTTCTCCTTCTTTTTTGCCTAATTTTTCTTTTAATTTATTTATCTCTTCTTCGGAATGTTTAACAGAAAAAGAAGCCGGACTAAATCCATTAGGAATAACTTTCATTGGACCTTTAAATCCCCTCTTAATTGCCCAATCTTTTAAAAAATTTGATATGGGTTGGATAGCATCAGCCGTTGTAAAAGCTCTAGAGAAAAGCGGCCAAACAGGTTTCATTAATTTTTCAATATGCTCTGGCGGATCTCCTTCTTGTAGGGTCAAGAAATATTTTACTTTTGGTTGCAATAACTTAAAAATTGCCGCTGGCACTCCGCAAGAGTGAGCCATCATTGCCCAAATACCATCGTACTTATATTTTTTATTGAGCCCTACTCCTTTTAAGGCTGCTAAAAATTGAAATATATGTTTATTGTAATGAAGGGGAAATTTTTTAAGATCCTCCATTGTAGGATTATTTCTTGTAAAACCAATCCGGTGAACTAAAACATTTCCAATTTTTTCAGACTTTGGCAAATTAGAATTATACCGAAGAGTTACCATATGAAACTCAATATCATCTCTATTAATTCTGTCGGTTATTTCTTTTATGGCAATTTCAGCCCCTCCTACTGTGTCGGGATAGTATGCTAAAGAAAAAATTAATATCTTTTTCATTTATTTCTTTTTAATAATTTCTTTTATGTAGTCCTCCAATTTATAATTATCCTTCCAACCTAATTTTTTAATTTTTGCGGTATTGACTTTAGCCGATGGTCGACTAGTCTTTCTGGACGGAAGCGATTTAATTTTTGTTTCAAAAAGTTCTGCTACCTTTTTTGTTTCATAGCTTTTTCCTGCCCCAATTCCATAGCCATCTCCCTTTCCCCTTTTTCCGGCTAAAATTATTCCTTCAACTGTATCTAGAACATGGGTGTAATTTCTTTTTTGTGTTCCTGGCAAGCGATACTCAAGAGGCTTACCCTTTAAATAATTTTTTCTAAAAATCTCAACTACTGTTCCGTATTTGCCGGAAAGTTCTCTTGGGCCATAAACATTGTAAAAATAAACTATCACATAATTTAATCCGTACCACTCTCCGTAGTTTTTAACCAGCTCTGTGTTGATTGCTTTTGACCAAGTGTACGGAGAAAGATTCTTGCCCTCTATTCCATCAATTCTAGTTTTACTAAATTTTGTTGACGATCCACTATAAACCAGTTTACATTTTCTTTTTTTGCAAAACTCCAAAACAGCTGTAGTTCCAGTTATATTTAAATCCCAAACTATTTTTGGCTCTTCAATACTAACCGCCACTCTGGAATACTCTCCTAAATGATAAACAATATCTACTTTTTCTTTAATGTATTTATCCACATCCTTAGTATGCCCTTTTTTATAAATTACTCCTGGAACATGGTTTTTTTTAGAACCAGTAAAATAATTATCAAGAGAGATAACCTTGTTCCCATCTTTTTTAAGACGATCACATAAATGAGAACCAACAAACCCGGCCCCGCCTGTAACTAAAACGGTTTTTTTCATATAAAATCTATTGTGTTTATACTTTATTTACTGTATTATACCTTTAAATAAGCTAATTAGTCAACAAGTATGGAAAAGAAAAAAATACTTTATATCGTAACCTTGGCCGAACGCGGTGGAGCGCAAAAATATATTCTTGATTTAGCAACAAACCTAAAAGACAAATACGACATTTTAGTAGCTGCTCACGGCAAAGATAACGACTGGTTGTTTAAAAAATTAGCAGAAAAAGGAATAAGCTGTAAAAAATTATATAATTTAAGACGAGAAATAAATCCTTTAAATGATATTTCGGCTATTTTTGAGCTAAAGAAACTTATCAACAGTTTTAAACCGGATATTCTTCATCTAAACAGTTCAAAAGCTGGGGTCATTGGTTCTATTGCAGCCAAAAACCTTAAAACCAAAGTAGTTTATACTGCTCATGGATTTGTTTTTAACGAACCGCTAAATATCATTAAAAAATCTATCTATCTTTGGGCCGAGAAACTTTCCGGGAAATATAAAGATGAAATTATTGCTATATCTAATTTTGACAAAGAAACCGGGATTAAATATGAAATAGCGCCGGCAGAAAAATTTACTACTGTATATAACGGAATAAAAACAGATACGACTAACATATTAATTAAAGATAAGGCCAGGTCAAGTTTGGGTATTCCAGAAAAATATAACTTAGTTGGAACTGTATCTAATTATTACTCTACCAAAGCATTGCATCGCTTAATTAAAGCTGCCAAATTAGTTATTGATAAATGCAGTGATTGTAAATTTATATTAATTGGTTCTGGCCCAGAGCAAGACAAGATAGAAACATTAATTAAAAAATTAAACTTAACTAATAACTTTTTCTTAGGACCAGTAGAAAATGCTGTTATCTATTTAAAGGGGCTTGATGTTTTTGTTCTGCCTTCGGTAAAAGAAGGTATGCCATATACTATTTTGGAGGCTATGCTAGCTGAAGTTCCAATTATTGCCACAGAAGTTGGCGGTATTCCTGAAATGATAAAAGATGGTGAACAAGGTTTTACTGTAGAAACTAATCATCGAGATGAAGAAGAAATAGTAAAAGAAATTGCCGAGAAAATAGAGTATTATTTAAAAAATCCAAAAATAATAGAAGTATTTACCAATAAAGCTTATCGACGATTAATAGATAATTTTACTTTAGATAAAATGGTCCAAGAAACTGAAAAAGTTTATAAGCGACGTAGAGTGAGCGAAATATCAAACTAAAAGTTTGCATATTTCCGAACCGAGGAGTTTATATGCGAAGTTATACGATAAATAAATTACTAAAAAAA
>CAYNJS010000045.1:0-6477 GCA_964397635.1 uncultured Gammaproteobacteria bacterium | reverse complement strand
TTTATTCATCATATGATTCTATCATATCATGTTTTGAGAAGGTTTATAAGACCCATATTTAAATCAGTATTTTTTTATAAATAAAAAAACCGCACCCTAATCATTTTTATTGATTAATCAAAATGCGGACCGAGCTATTTTACTGATCCGTAAGCATGTTGTTTATTTCGGGAATTTTTCTGCCTAAAAATTTTCCAAATGCTTTTACATTTTCCTTAAAGTCTTGTTTTTTTGTGGTTTTCATAAAAGCGGAACCTTCTTTGAGAATAAAAGAATAATAATCTTTTTCATGAGTGCTTATATGAATTTCACGCTCATAAACGACTTTTAGTGAGGGCATGAAACTGTGGAATTGAATTACTATCTCAATCATCCCCTGATCTTCTTGTTCTTTTAATATACATATTTCACGGGGAAGGCTATTCCCACAAAGATCGGAACTGTCGACCCCATATCCAATATGTAATCGAAAGTTTTCTTTTGGGTGGATATTGTCGCAAATTCCATCCTTTTTGATCATAATAACGCCGTACAATGTTAGTTTTGCCATTGTCTCATCCTCCTCGGTAATGGCTTGTTAAAGAACATATCAACACCATGTTGATAATGGTATATAGTGATATAAAAATATGTTCTTGTCAATGGATAATTTTTTAAAAAAACAGTAAAGATTCTTTTGCCAAAGTTTTTCAGCGTGTTATAATGGAAGCATAAAAAATATCTATGAAGTTTACTCATTTACATACTCATAGCCATTATAGCTTGCTTGATGGGCTAGCTAAAATTGGTGATATAGTCCAAAAAGCAAAAGACTACAACATGGATTCAGTGGCTTTAACTGATCATGGAGTAATGTATGGAGCTGTTGAATTTTATGAAAAGGCTTTAGCAGAAAATGTTAAGCCAATTATTGGGTTGGAAGCTTATTTAGTTGATGGCTCCAGGCATGACAGAACTAAACAACCTCGTTATCATGTTGTGCTTTTGGCTAAAAATAAAACTGGTTATAATAATTTGTTAAAATTAACAACACTTGCTCATTTGGAGGGGTATTATTATAAGCCAAGAATTGATTGGGAAATTTTATCTAAATATAAAGAGGGATTAATTGTATCTTCGGCTTGTGTCCAGGGCGAGGTTCCTAGAACTTTTTTAAACAATGGAATTGATGCAGCCAAAGACGTTGCCAAAAAATATTTAAATTTATTTGGTTCGGATTTTTATTTGGAGGTTCAGCGTCATCCAAATGTAGAAGGACAAGAAGAGGCTAATCAGGGATTAATAAAACTTGGTAAAGAGTTAAGTATTCCGCTTATAGCAACTAACGATGTTCATTATCTGGATATTGACGATGAGGAGGCTCAGGATGTTTTAGTGTGTCTGCAGACAAAAAGAAAGCAAAAAGATACCGACAGAATGAATATGATGGGAATGAATAATTCTTTTAAAAGTACGGATGAAATGTTGGAAACATTTTATGACTTTAAAGAGGCTGTTGGTAACACTCAAGATGTTGTTAAAAAATGTAATTTAGAATTGGAGCTAGGGAAAATTACTCTACCAGTATTTGAGGTGCCAAAAGGAAAAACAGACAGTGAATTTTTACGAGATTTATGTAATGAGGGTTTAAAGGAAAGATATCCAGATTATTACGGAGAGAACGCTACCCTAAAAGATGATACAGATAAGTTTAAAAAAGAAGTTGCCGACAGACTGGATTTTGAATTTGGGGTAATTGATAAAATGGGTTTTGCTTCATATTTTTTAATTGTTCAGGATTTTGTTAATTGGGCTAGGAGTCAAAAGATAGTTGTAGGTCCAGGCAGGGGATCTGCTGCTGGAAGCTTAATAGCTTATTTGACACGTATAACAAATATTGATCCATTGAAATACGATCTGATGTTTGAGAGATTTTTAAACCCAGATAGAATTTCGATGCCTGATATTGATTTAGATTTTGCTGATATCAGGCGTGATGATGTTATTCGTTATGTTGAAGAAAAATATGGACGGGATCAGGTTTCCCAGGTTATTACTTTTGGAACAATGGCAGCGCGGGCTGCTGTTAGGGATGCTGGCAGGGTATTAGATTACGAATACGATTTTTGTGATAAGCTTGCTAAGCTAATTCCAATGTTTACACCTTTACAAAAAGCTATTGATGAAGTGGCTGAATTGAATGCATTATACAATAAAGATCCACAAGCTAAAAAAGTTCTAGATACAGCATTAAAGCTAGAAGGAGTAGCTCGTCATGCTTCAACTCATGCTTGTGCAGTTTTAATTACCAAAGAACCACTTAGTAATAGTGTGCCATTGCAGTATGCATCAAGCGGAGATCAAACAGTTGTTTCTCAGTATTCCGGTAAAATAGTTGAAAAGTTAGGTTTATTAAAAATGGATTTTTTGGGTCTTCGAAATTTAACGATTATCGAAAACGCTTTAAGGATTATTAAAAATACCAAAGGAAAAGATGTTGATATCGATAAAATATCTTTAGAAGACGAAAAAACATTTGAGCTTTTTTCCAGAGGCGACACCACAGGCGTTTTTCAGTTTGAATCATCCGGAATGAGAAAATATCTAAAACAACTGCGGCCAAGTGTTTTTGAAGACGTAATTGCGATGGTAGCACTATATCGTCCAGGGCCGCTTAACTCCGGAATGATTGATGAATTTATAGACAGGAAACACGGTAAAAAGGAGGTTACATTTAAGCATCCAATTATGGAAAGCGCTTTAAAAAATACTTACGGAGTTATTGTTTACCAGGAACAAGTGATGCAATTATCCAAAGACATGGCAGGCTTTACTGGTGGCCAAGCTGACACGCTTCGTAAAGCAATGGGGAAAAAGATTGCTTCTCTTATGGCTAAGATGAAAACAGAATTTATTGAAGGATGTATAAAAAATAATTTAAGTCGGGATTTAGCCGAAAGTACTTTTACGGATATGGAAAAATTTGCCGAGTATGGATTTAATAGAAGTCACGCAGCTTGTTATGGTTTAATTGGTTACCAAACAGCCTATTTGAAAGCAACTTATCCCGTAGAATTTATGGCAGCTCTTTTAACCTCTAATGAGGGGGATGTTGATAAAATAGCAATCGATGTTCAAGAATGTCAAAAAATGGAAATAGAAGTTTTGCCTCCAGACATTAATGAAAGCTTTGAGCATTTTACTGTTGTTTCCGGTGAGAATAATGAAAAAGATAAAATTCGTTTTGGTCTTCTTACTATAAAAAATGTGGGCAAGAATGTGGTTGAGGAAATAATTAAAGAAAGAAAGGCTCATGGTCAGTATAAAGACTTAGTAGATTTTCTAGAAAGAATTAAAACAAAGGATTTAAATAAAAAATCTCTAGAGAGCTTGATAAAGTGTGGAGTACTAAGTAAAATAGGTGAGCGAAGTATGCTTTTGCATAATTTGGAAAACATTTTAGCTTTTGTAAAACAAAACAGAGATCAAAACAATAGTCAGCAGGGGAATTTACTGGGAATGCTTAGCAATCCTTATAAGTCTACTTTGCAACTAGAAGAAATAAGTGAGGACCAACAAGTAAGAAAAAAAGAAAAGTTGAGCTGGGAAAAAGAATTATTAGGATTATATGTTAGCGATCATCCTTTTATTAAATATTTACCATATATAGAAAACAAAACAGTTCCACTTATTGAATTTAATAAAGAGAATGATTATGGTGATGAGCCAATTTTAATTGCCGGGATTCTTTCTAAAATTGAGAAAAAAATTACTAAAAAAGGAGATGCTATGATCTTTGCTAAAATAGAAGATAATCTTAGTAATATGGAAGTTTTAGTATTCCCAAGACTTTTAGAGGAAGACGCTAGCTTATGGCAAGAAGAAAAAATTATAGCCATTAAAGGAAAACTAATAGATAAAGACGGTATTCCAAAAATAATAGCTCAAAGTGCAGCAGAATTAAGTTCAGCAAATATACCCTCTGTTTTATCGGGGTTAAATAGTAAAAGTAACAACGGGAATAAATTTTATTACAGAAAAAATACTCCCCCCTTTGTCAAAGGGGAGTCACCTGCCCGCAATTGCTACAGCGTTGCAGGCGGGAGGGGGATTTCTGCCATTGCCACAAATACTGTGAGTAAGTTTATGGACATAAAAATGCCAAAGGCAATTAAAAAAGAATCTCTAGTAAAAATAAAAAATGTTTTTAGTGAAAAAAGCGGAGAGACAAAAGTAAGGTTTATTATTGAAAATGGCAACGGTAATAAGATTATAAATACATCTTTTTCTGTATCACCTAATGATGCAGCAGAGGTTAAGAAAAATTTATCTTTTATTGTTGGGGAAAATAATATTTTATCAAAATAAAATAATTTTGTATATATTGGTCGTATTTTAAATTTTCCATATATTTCCCCCTTTAGCAAAGGGAGATTAAGGGGGATTTTTTTGTATAAAAAAAGAAGACTTAAGACAGTATCACCATAAATATAAAAAAGAGGTTTTGAAACCTCTTTTTTATATTTGTCTATATCATCTTTATGTCATTCCGGAAAATTTTGTAGCGAAGCGGAAAAATTTATCCGGAATCTTCTGTTTATCTAGTTTTCCATAATCCATGAACACTGCAGTATTCTCTGGCTTCTATTTTATCGGCCGTAATTTCAAATTCTGCCACAGGATTATCCCCGGGCTTTAAATTTTTTCTATAAACTTTTCCATCAGCAATTATTTCTATCCATTCAATGTAGTGATTTTCTTCCATGGGATGAGGAATTTCTCCAATCTTTACAACTACCTTGTTATCTTGTTTTTCAATAACAGGAACGTGTTTTTCTTGGCCTTCATCAGTTGTTTTTGCCTCAAGGAGGGTCATGTCTTGGCCGCAGCAGACAAGTTGTCCGCCGCCAGCGTGTAATATCTCAATGATATTGCCACAAACTTCACATTTATAAACTTCGTTTAATTGTGCCATATATTTTATATTAATGATAAATTTTTATTTCATGTCATTCCGTTGCGTCTAGTCTCCCCCTTTGGAAAAGGGGGATCAAGGGGGATTTTCTAGATAAATTCATTCTTCAATTGAACCTGCTTGCCGGCAGGCAGGAATCTAAAATCGAAAATTAAAAGTGTCATTCCTGTGAAGCCTGCACTCGAGGAGTCGGGTGGCAGGAATCTAATATATTGTAGATTCCTGCCTTTGCAGGAATGACAGAGGTTAGTATTTCGTAACTCAAGGTGATGTTAATACTGCTCACACTTAATTTGAAAATATGCCATTCCATGATCACAAGACGGGCATTTTTCTGGAGCCATCTTGCCAGTGTGCTCATAACCGCACTTTTTACAAATCCAAGATTTTTCATCGTCTTTTTTAAACACGCTTTCTCCTTCAACTTCTGTAATTAATTTTTTATACCTTTCTTCATGATGAGCTTCAGCTTTAGCAATGGAATTTAATCTTGTTGCTATCTGAGGATAACCCTCTTCTTTGGCAGTTTCGGCAAATTCTGGGTACATGTCTGTATATTCATAGTTTTCACCGGCTGCTGCTGCCTTTAAGTTTTCCAACGTAGAACCCATTACGGTTGGGGCTCCGGCTGGTACACTAATTTCGCTTAAGTCATCACTACTTTCTGCTTTAATATCCTGGATCATCCTAAAGAGCCATTTAGCATGTTCTCTTTCTTGATCAGCAGTTTCCAGGAAGATGGCAGAAATTTGTTCATAACCTTCTTTTTTGGCAATCTTAGAATAGATGGTATATCTATTTCTAGCTTGCGATTCGCCAATAAAAGCTTTAGTTAAATTTTCAATTGTTTTTTGCATAATTGTTTTGATTAATTATAAATTTATAAACCCCTTTAGTTATTTTTTTGGAGCACACTTTCTAGTACCACACTGCCTTTTTGGTTTTTCAGAAGTTTTAGTGGCCACCTTTTTACTTTTGCAAGCCATACTTTTTTGAGTGTCTCTTACTAATATCATTGTCTAATAATATTAATAAAAAATCAAATTAATTTTTATTAATTATTGGTTATTATTTTATGGTGTGATGTCTATAAACATTTATTACAAGTACCAGAAAAGTTTATCTGACAGTTTTTTATTTGACCCAATTTTTTTACTTTTTTAGAAATATTTTTAAAAGATTTTGTATCATTTTTTTCAAAGATATCAAAAACTTTACCACATTTTTCGCAAGTAAAATGATTATGGAAGGAGGTATCACCATCAAATCTTCTTACTTCTCTTTGGAGGGCCAATATTTCACCATTTTTGCTAAACTTATCTAAATTTCTATAAACAGTTCCCAAACTAATATTTGGTAATTTTTTTCTTACTCCAATATAAACCTCCTCAGCTGTAGGGTGAGTTTTAACACTTCTTAGGTATTCTAAAATTACCCCTTTTTGTTTAGTATTCCGCATTTCTAAATATGTCATATAAAAGAAATAAGGAGAATAATACTGTATACTAAAGGGGTGGGAAGAA
>CAYNJS010000044.1:0-6695 GCA_964397635.1 uncultured Gammaproteobacteria bacterium | reverse complement strand
CTAAATAATCAACAAGATTTTCTTTGATTAATTTTCTAAGCATTCCCGGGTTAGTGCCATTACTATCTAATTTAACTAAGAAACCTATCTCTTTAATTTTTCTGATAAAGTCCGGTAAATCTCTATGCATTGTTGGCTCGCCTCCAGTAATACTCACTGCATCTAATTTATTAATTCTTTTTTTTAAAAAATTAAATATATCTTCTTCTTGAATAATCATCTCCTGAGGAATTTTGCTTTTATTAATTAATTCCCTGTTGTGACAATAAAAACAATTAAAATTACACCCTCCTGTAAAAACAACAGCTGCAGCTTTATTGGGATAATCTATTAGTGATATTTTCTGTAAGCCTGCTATTAACATATATTTATTAGTTTTTAATTTGTAGTTGGTAGTTTGTAGTAATGTTTGGGTAATAAGACCCTGCTCTTTTAGGAGCAGGGTCTTGCATGGGTTTGAAGCAAAGGTTAACAAGTATTAACAAGTGCTACAACTCTCATTAACTACATATTCTAAACGTTTTTCGTATTCAGATTGTTTGGCATCATTCCATTGTTTTACTGGCCTTAAATATCCAACTACCCTAGAATAAACTTCCGTTTCCATATTGCAGTCTGGACACTCCGTATGTTCACCATTCAAGTAACCATGGGTTGGACAAACACTAAACGTTGGAGTGATAGTATAATAAGGCAATTTGTAATTTTCAGCAATCTTTCTAACTATGTTTTTAGTTGCTTCAACTGAAGGCATTTTCTCTCCAAGAAATCCATGAATAACTGTTCCACCAGTATATTTAGTTTGAAGATCGTCTTGAAGGTCTAAAACTTCAAAGATGTCTTCTGAATGATCTACTGGTAAAAGTGTTGAATTAGTATAATATGGAGCTGCGCCTTTTTCCTGAACTTCTTTTTCATTAGCCACAATAATATCTGGGTGTTTTTCTTTATCGGTATTAGCAAATCTTCTGGTTACACCTTCTGCTGGAGTTGCTTCTAAGTTATACAAATTATTAGTTTCATCTTGATATTGTCCCATCTTATCTCTCATATAATCCATTACATCTTCGGCATATTCTTTACCTTCCTTAGAAGCAATATCTACGCCAAGCATATTAACTAAAGCTTCGTTCATGCCGTTAATCCCGATAGTTGAGAAATGATTTTGCCAGTAATGGCCAAATTTCTTCTTAATTCCATCCAGGTAATGACGCGCGTAAGGATATAACCCACCTTCGGTTAACTTTTCAATTATTTTTCTTTTGGTTTCCAGGCTTTCTTTAGCTAGGTCCATTAAACCTGCTAATCTGTCATAAAAATATTTTTTAGCCTTTACATCGTCATTAGGGTATTTCTTTTTTGCCATATAACCAATCCTTGGCAAATTGATTGTTACTACCCCGATTGAACCGGTTAGTGGGTTTGCTCCAAATAGTCCGCCACCTCTTTTTCTTAACTCCCTATTATCAAGACGAAGTCTGCAACACATACTCCTAGCGTCTTCCGGACTCATATCAGAGTTAATGAAATTAGAGAAATATGGAATACCATACTTAGCTGTCATCTCAAAAACCTTTTCCATTACTTCACTGTCCCAATCAAAATTTTTGGTAATATTGTAAGTTGGGATTGGAAAAGTAAATACCCTGCCTTTAGCGTCTCCTTCCATCATTAGCTCAGCAAAAGCCTTGTTTAGCATATCCATTTCTTTTTGGAATTCAGCGTATTTTTCCTTTTGTGGCTTACCACCGATAATAACACTTTCATCTTTTATCATATTTGGGACAAACAAGTCCATAGTTATGTTGGTAAATGGAGTTTGGAAGCCAACTCTAGTTGGAACGTTTATATTGAACAAGAACTCTTGAAGAGCTTGTTTAACGTCTTTGTCGTTTAACTTATCGTATCTAATAAATGGAGCTAAATAAGTATCAAAGTTAGAAAAAGCTTCTGCTCCAGCAACTTCACCCTGTAAGGTGTAGAAAAAGTTAATCATCTGACCCAAAGCTGTTCTAAAATGTTTTGGCGGATTAGCTTCAACTTTACTATTTACTCCACCGAAACCTCTGATTAGCAGATCCTTCAAGTCCCAACCGGCACAATATGGAGCTAAAAGTTGAAGATCGTGAATATGCATATCACCTCCAACATGAGCTTCTCTAATTTTTTCCGGATAAACCTTATTTAACCAATACCGAGATGAAACAGTTGAAGCAACGTGATTATTAAGTCCTTGCAGAGAGTAACTCATATTACTGTTTTCCTTAACCCTCCAGTCTAATTGCTCAAGATATTTTTCCATTAATTCCCCGGAATCAATTAAATGCTCAACATCTCTAAGTTTTGCCCTTTGATCACGATATAAAATATATGCTTTAGCTGTTTTAATTAGCCTTGCAGTAATTAAGGCTTCCTCCACCATATCTTGAATCTCTTCAACGGCAGGAATAGAACGAACGTGGAATTTTCTATGTAAAATTTCCATCACCCCTTTCGTGGTTTCTTTGGCAATTTTTTCCGGGTTTTCACCCTCGTTGGTAGCCTGCAGTGATTTTAAAATAGCCTCTGCGATTTTACTTTCATTAAAATCGACTATTGTCCCATCTCTTTTTAAGATCTGGCTGATTTTCTCCTTTGACATAATAAACTTATGTGTGTCCCCTGTTTTTCAGTTAATGACTGTTCACCCCCCTAAAAAACACGGAAGCCTAATTTAATTGTCTTTTTATATGATGTGAGATTATAAAAATAATCTCATTTATTATTTGCTTTTTTTCTTAACCTTTTTGGTTTTATTTTTTAATAAATCATTAATCTCCTTTCTGAATGTTTCCGGATCCTCAAAAGATTTATAGACTGAAGCAAAACGAATATAAGCTACTTTATCGATACGCTTTAAATGCCTCATCACAATTTCCCCAATTTGATTGCTGTTTATTTCTTTTCCCTTAACTTTTTGAAGGTCGATCTCTATTTTGTTGATAAGCTTTTTAAATCCTTCTTCTCCAGTTGGCCGTTTTTCTAAAGATTTTCTAAGCCCTCTCTCTAGTTTTTCTCGACTATAAACCTCCCTGCGACCGTCTTGTTTTATTATTGTAAGATCAAATATTTCCACTTCTTCTAAAGTAGAAAATCTAAATTCGCACTTTAAACATTCTCTTCTTCTTCTAATGGCATAACCATCCATGGTCAGGCGCGAATCAACTACTTTAGTGTCAGGAAAATGACAGTTTAAACATTTCATAATTAATTTGAGATTTTAGACTTAAGGTTTTAGATTGACACCTATATATTCTACATTTTTAATCTTAAGTCGTCAATCTTAAATCGAAAATTGAATTTACTATATGTAGTTGTTCTAAAATTATTGTAACACAAAATATTGTGTTTGTCAAGATGCCTAATTTCGAGGTTTTCCACAAAATTTTACGACTCACTATCAAAAAAACGCATAACCATGCGTTTTTTTATTTTTCTCTAACAATTAAGTTGTGGATAAATAGCTAGCCTACTTTTTCTGCATCTTCTTTCTTAAGAAGGCTGGGATATCTAATTCATCATCTTCTAAATCCTGGTCTGGTGTTTTTTCTATTTCTTTTTCCTCTGCTCCAGACGGTGTATCTTGAATAAAAATGCTTTTTTTCTTCTTTTTTTCCCCTTCGCTGGATTGTTCTTCCCCACCTGCATCGCTTAGCGAAGCATTGCGGGCAGGTTTTTTTTCTTCGATTTTATCTATAGCTAACTCTTTCTCTTCTTCTTTAAAGGAAGGAACATGAGGAATAAAGTCTTTTCTAATAGAATTATTAAAACCAGTTGCAACCACTGTTACTTTAATGGTGTCCTTAAGATTTTCATCGATAATAGCCCCAAAAATAACTTTCGCATCAGGATCACCTGATTGAGTAATAATCTTTGCAGCTTCATGAACTTCATGCATTGTAAGGTCCGGCGAACCGGTAATAGTAAAAAGTATACCTTGGGCCCCGTCTATTGATAAATCAAGTAAAGTGTTTTCTATGGCTATCTTAGCAGCCTTTTGAGCTCTATCCTCACCTTTAGCTTCCCCTACTCCCATTAGTGATGTTCCAGCGTCTTCAACTATAGTTTTTACATCGGCAAAGTCTACATTGATCAAGCCCGGAACAGTGATAAGTTCAGCTATTCCTCCAACGCCTTGTTTTAAAATATTATCAGATACTGCAAAGGCATCTAAAAGAGATGTCTTCTTATCAATTATTTCAAGCAATTTATCATTTGGAACAACAATAATAGAGTCCACCTTACCAGAAAGCTCATCCAAAGCTTCTTCGGCTATCTCTGATCTTTTCACGCCCTCAAAAGCAAAAGGCTTAGTTACAACAGCAATAGTTAAAGCCCCTAAATCTTTAGCGATTTCTGCAACAATTGGCGCTGCCCCACTACCGGTTCCACCGCCTAGCCCACAGGTGACAAAAATCATATCAGCCCCTTTGATTGCATCCCTAATTTCATTTTGACTTTCTTCTGCTGCTTTTTTGCCCATTTCTGGGTCCATCCCAGCCCCAAGTCCTTTGGTAACATTTTTACCTATATGTAATTTTTGAGACGCTTTGGAAACATGAAGAGCTTGAACATCAGTATTAATTACTATATATTCAACGCCCCTAATTTTAGCATCTATCATTCTATTAACAACACTGTTGCCGCTCCCCCCTACGCCAACTACTTTAATTTTTGCAAATGTTTCAATGTCTGGTTTAATTTCAGCCATATATATTATTTTATATAATAGATAGTTTATGGAGTTAACATCTTAATCCATTTTTTAACCTTACCTCCTATTTTTGGTACTTTAAACTTAAATTTAAATTTCCTTCTTGGCCCATCGCCGTCTTCACCAAACCATAACACAAGCCCACATACAGGAGCATAACCTAAATCACTTATTTTGTCCACGCTGGTCAAAAATCCCGTCGGATAACCCAGAGATGCTGGTAGATGCAACTTTTCTTTGGTGTACTCTACCAAATAAGGTAATTTAGATCCCCCTCCTGTTAAAACAACTCCTGCAGGCAGTTTGCCAAACCTGCCTATCCTTTTTAGCTCTTTAACAACATAAGAGAAAATCTCATCAACTCTAGCTTCGATTATTTCATTAACATAAAGCCTACTAAAAGAACTTTTTGTTTTTTCGTGATGAATAGCCGGGTCCCCCTTTTCATAATTAACTAGTTTAACTTGTTCACTTCTTCTGATCGACTTTAAGTTCAAGTTCCCCTCTTTTTTCTTAACCTCTTCGGCAACTTCAATAGAAGATCGAAGTCCGATAGCTAAATCTGAAGTAATATGAGACGAACCAATAGGAACATTAAAAGCATGAATTACTTGGCCATCCTCATAAACAGCGCCTTTAGTTATAGTGTGGCCAATGTCCAAAACTAAAACCCCCAACTCTTTTTGTTTTTTATTAATTACCGCCTCAGATGTAGCTAAAACAGAAAAAACCAAACTGTCTATTTCAAGACCTGTTCTATCAACTGCTCTTTTAAAATTATTAATTCTAGTTGTTAGACCATTAATTACCTGAACCTCTGCCTCCAAACGAACTCCTGTCATGCCAATTGGGTCTTTTATTCCTGTTTGATTATCAACATTAAAAATAGTAGGAATTACATGCAAGTTTTCATAATTTGGTGGAACAGCTACGGCTTTTACGCTCTCAACAGCCCTACCTATATCATCTTCATCAATCTCATTGTTAGCTTTTGATATTGCGACCACGCCTTTGGCAATTTGGGAAACTATATGGCTTCCCGCAATTCCAACACAAACATTCTCCACAGGAACACCAACCATCATCTCTGCTTTTTCCAACGCCAAAGAAATAGTAGAGACTAAATCTTCTACATTAGTTACATTGCCCTTAGTAAATCCTTCTGTGTGAACTTCAGACAGCCCAATAATATTGACCTTTTTTTGGCCATTTTCTTTTTCTTCAAGTTGAGCTACTGCAATACGAGTTTTACCAGAACCTATATCTAGTCCAGTTACAAACTGATCCTGCTTCATAAGCAAATGCTAAATTAGTGCTATTTATAGCTTTAAATTATTATATCACAAATATAAAAAAGGTAAAATTAATACAATTAACCATTCTTCCTTGATAGCATTAAAATAATAAACAAAGCCATAGAAACGGCAATTAGGATAATTGCCTGAAATATTTATTTAAAAATATAAGGGTAAAAAATAATAATACCCACAATAACGCTCATCATTGCCACCAAAAAAACAATTCCGGATGAAATATTTTTAATAACCTTGGAGTAATCGTGAATCCTGGGCTTTAAAATATCAATCAAACGTTCAAACATAGTATTAATAAGTTCCAAAGTCAAAACAGAACTTATCACCAAAAAAAGAATTATAAATTCAACTCGCTCTACTTTTAAAATAACGGCTAAAGTTAATACTAAAACCGCCATGACACTGTGAAAACGAAAATTTTGCTCCTCTTTCCAAACTGTTTTTATCCCCCTTGAAGCATAAATAAAGCTCTTCCTAGACCTGTTAAAATCAAAAAATGGCATACGTTAAATTTTTTTCAAAATATTATTTTCCACCTCCTTCATTTTTTCCTCTTCCTTGTTTTTTTTATGGTCATAACCGGCCAAATGTACCAAAGAGTGAACCAATAAAATTTTTAATTCATCCTT
>CAYNJS010000043.1:0-6748 GCA_964397635.1 uncultured Gammaproteobacteria bacterium | reverse complement strand
CCTTTTTATTTCTGGTAGTTGAAGCATATCCATAAGCCTAAAAATAATAGTTATACGCTTAATATTACAGTTATTTTTGCTAAAAACAATAATCAAAACATAAAAAAAGATATATCAAAAATGCATAATTGATTTGAAAAAGAGGAAAAATAATATAAGATGGTTTTCACAAGGCGAAAAAAAACCACTCGTTTGAGTGGTTTTCGGTGTTAGATGCTATTGGCGTAGCGATCTAACGCTGGACAAATAGGAACGATCTATTTGTTCAAGGTTGAGGTTATTTTATCAATTTCTGCTCAACTTTCAACAACACAGTATTTCTGTATCTCCAATTTGTTCAGCTTTTTTATGTTTGGAATAAAGATGCTTTGGACATAATCAAGCCAGCCATCGTTCTACAAGGGAACTCAACGAAGAACGAAAGCCGCGAAGGAACTCTATATCAGACGCATTGAGGTGTTTAGCTAATATTTGACCTCTTTAATAAAATCAAAGCGTATCGAGTTATTGTTTGGGCTTGTTGAGCTGAAAACAGACATTCAGAAAGCAAACAATTATGTGCGGACACTGTTGTCCAAACTGGCTTGAAGAAACAAGTCAAACCGATGTTCTTGCAATTAAGTTTGTAGGGGCTTGGTTTGGCTTGAAAGCGGCCTAGCCGCTGGAAAGCTAAACCAAGCTTTTTATTTAGGCCGTAGGCTTACCTTTTTTTCGGCTCTTCTTAGGTTTATTATCTTTATTTTTATTATTGCTTTCTCTAAGCTCTTTTAGGTATTTTGATCCTTTTTTATATAGGTTTGTTTTTTCTTTCTTACTTTCAAAATAATCCAATGTAATAGCAGTTTTAAACTCTTCAATAATTGCTAAGTTTTCTATTTTTAAATTTTTATTATGTTGCTCTAATGCTGATTTATATTCGTTGTAGAACCATTTAGCTTTTGCTTTATATACTTCTGCCTTTTCTGGGTATTCTATTGCTAAGTTATTAAAGTGTTCTGCTATAAGCTTAAAAGTACTAATTAACGTAATTTGTAGTTGATGCTCGTAATTATTCATTTCCTTAAAGTTTAATTATTTGGTTTTGTAGGTTTTGTTTTAGAAGAGGTTTTACGCCTACGCCTCTTACGTTTTTGTTTGTTTTTAGCCTTTTCTTTTTCTTTACGTTCTTTTTTTAGTTCTTTGAGATGGTCGAGACTTTTTTCATAAACCAGGCTTTCAAATTGTTCTCCTTTTTTACTTTTAACCACTTCATCAGCTTGTTTAATAGCTATTTTTAGATCTTCTCCACCCTCCTGGACCATTTCAGCTTTAAAAACAGCTTTGGCTTTATGTTTTGCTGCTTTATCTACTGTTTCAGCATTGATATAAGCTTTTAAATATTCAAAAAAGGACTTCAATCTCTCGTGATAGTGCTGCCACCTGCTTTTATTTCCAATATTTGTATTTTTAGGCTGATAATCAGAAAGTTTTTTATTGTGATGTTTTAGAACGGCTATATTGAATGCGTTTTTAAGGGTTTTAAGCGTGTTTTTTCTTTGTAGGTCAGTTAGTACGACATCGTTTAAAACCTTGCCAAAAACAAGGTTTAAATGGCTGTTTTTGTGGGGTTCATCGTGAAGAACAAACCCCGTGATTTTATAAAGATTTTTGGCCGGTACATCGAGCTGTTGAGCCACCGCCTTAATACAATCCTTGCCAATTTTCTCCCACTCCTGTGGGGTTGGTTTTATTTCTTTGGGAAGAGATAAAACAAAAGATTGAGCCAGGGAAGAGATAGGTCGTCCGCCTGCTTTTTTTTCTAATTTCCTTTTAGATTTTCTATTTTCGTGTTCTTGAATGATGTTTAAAAGAGCTGCGCGAGAATTTGAAAAATCAGTGATTTGAGTATCTTCGTGAGATGGTGCGTTTTGGTTAACTAAGTAGTGAAAGTAATTCGTTAAGCCTTCAACAGATTTCTTGATTGATTGAGTCTTAACAGTCCAGTTTTTAAGCATATCTTGAAAGTGGTTACATTATTCAAAATAGCATTTTAAAAATTAAAATCAATAACCCCTAAAAGATAAGTTCAAGATAGGATAATCAACTTTGTTGAGTTATCCCCCTTGGTTAAGGGCAAGCCCCTAACAACCCAAAAATCACAGATTTTTCCTATCGCACTTCGTTTGATTTGGAGAGGTCTCCAAACCTCCATAGACAAAAAAATATAAAAATATTTTTTAAATTTTTTTTCGCCCTTAATCCCGCATCAGGTACAGAGCTACACTATTAAAATGTCAATACTTTCAATGACATAGCATTATGGTATTGGGACAAATCTTTTTTTTGTTGAGATAATACGCAGCAACAAAAGGAGATTAAATATTATGGAAATGAATGAGTTTTTTGAACGACTAAAAAAAGATATTGAGCTGTTTGAGGCTGATTGTAAGAATGTAGGTATTGAATATACCTGGGATGCAAATAAGCGTTTAGTAGATGCGATTAGTAATACATCAAACGATCAGGAATTTTTTAGATTAAAGCTTATTAGATTGAAGGATTTTTTATCATCAGCCCCAGAAATAACAGAAGATAAAATTCAAACTACTCAGGCTAAGACCTGGTTAAAAGAGAGGGTTAAGAAGAAAACTGAAAATGGGGGTTGTTAAGATGATTAGTGATGGAAGACGATAATAATAAAATTATTTTGTTATTTTATTATTTTATTATTTTATGTTTGTTCGTCTATCGGACGTTATGTTAAGAAATGGCGTACAAAATAAATACTTTGTTATGACGATATGAGTGTTTTGTTAATCAAAATGATTATATCGTTATTACAATATAATCACTTTGTTTTTTTGGATGTTAAGCAATGAATGTTATTAATCAGAAAGGCCTAGAAGTTTTGGCTGATAGTGGATCTATTTCTAATGTAAGGATAGAGCCCATTTCTAATGGAGCCTGGGTTGTTGTTGTTAGATCTGGAATAACCGAAAGCCTGCTTCATACCGCCCGGGGAGAATGCCGAGAGTTTTCGGATTTAAATAGGCTTGTTAAATACCTAAAAAATCTAGGAATTGCTAATGCTGAAATTAAGTTTTTTTGATGCTTTGGGCTGTTTTATAAAAAATGTTTTAAAAGCGCTATAATTAATTTCAAAAACAGGTTTTCTCTTGGATTTTAAATTAAAAGATATTAAAGCTAGATTTGAAGAATGGTTGCAAGCCGACCAAGGACTTTCAAAAAAGGTGGCTCAGGATTGTTATTCAAGATGCAAAAGGGTTGAAGAAAATATAGATCCGAATTTAATGAAAAATATATCCTCAGAAGAAGGTTTTAAGAAAGTAATGGAAGATATACAAGTGTTTTCCGTTAATAGTTGTAATGTCAAAAGCAAGGCTTATAGTATGTCAGCAACATTACGCCTTGCGGTAAGAAAATTGGCAAATTATTACTACCCTAAAGAATCTAAAAATTACCCCACTTTGAGGGGTAATTATAAGAGAGGGGCGTATGAGAAATTAAATGATAAATAAGTCATCTTGTATGGTCGTATAGTTTCTATCTTCCATAAAGGGTAAGACTGCCGTAACACTAGGAAATTCCAACTCTATTTCTCGAGCCATCGATTTAAGTAATTCCTCTCCAAGTCTATCGGAAAACTCTCCCCTCAAAGCTTCTTCATACCAAGAAATTAATTCACTTTCTACAACTATGCTTTGTATTTTTGATTTCCATCCTATTTGATTTAGTAGAGAAATAATAAGATTTTGTTCGGCATCTTTACATACGATAACAACCCTGTCTGAAGAAACCGAGCTTACAATCTCTGCAGCTAATTCTTCACTTAGAGCTAAGTGTTTTACTTGAATAGCAGGACCAAAATTAGCCCACATATCAAGCCCTCTATCAGCTGCATTAGCTACCCCAACTCTATTTATAGAAGCCAGGTTTTTTAATTGAGGATTGTTTTCATCTATTCCAATAACTTTTTGGGCAAAGTCTGTGAAATTTTTTAATAGGTCTTGTTTGCTTGGGTCAAAACTAACTTCAATTTGAATGTTTAATTCCCTAACAATTAAATCGAAAAGTGCGTAAACAATGATTTCATAGATTTTATCTAGACTTCTTTTTAAACCGGCCTGAGACCAAAATAAATCAATAAATTTTTCTAATTCAAAGTCTTCTTTTTCTGCATTTGTACAGTATTCTAAGGCTGTTGCTAGTTGTATGTGTTTCAGTCTTAAATGCTCATAAACATAGGCTTCAACGGATCCATTGTTATCTCTATTGTATTGAGCTAATACCTCTAAGACGTTGACTGGTATAGCGTTTGCATTGAATAAGTCGTCTTGGAAACGGGCTGATGAAGTGCTTACATTGCCAACTAAATCAATACTTACGATGTTTCGCCATTTTTTAGATGCTGAGCGGTAAGTTTCTAGATCGGATATGTCTATATCACCTATAACTCTGTCTCTGTATAAGATTTCCGCTATTTGAATTGGTTTGTATAGATGGACCCTGCTCTTCTTTATCAAAGAGTCCAAGGCTTCTTTGGATTGTTGAATTGTCGTCATTTCTTAGTGCCTTCATCATATTTTGGGCTATTGCTCGGATTACTGGTACAGGAACAGCATTTCCAGCTTGCTTTCTGTGCTGGGTATAAGAAACTACGACCTTAAAGTCCTCGGGGAAACCTTGTAGTCTAAGAAGCTCTCTTGCAGAAGGTCTGCGCCTACCATTAACTAGTAGGTAATTATACGACCCTCCGGCTCTTAGGGCGCAAGAATATTCAAGAGCCGATATGTTACCGGTTTTGTTTTCATGCCATATTGATGGCGTAGGATAGTTTGGCTTGACTCTTTCCATTCTTTTTTTAAGTATTTTTTCCGAAGCAAATAATGATGGGTCGACATCATTATCGTTTTCAAGAATTTCTGAGAGGTGAGCTCTTTTTTGATTAGGGGTTGGGAACTCAAACTCAACATTATCTAAAAAGCCGACTATAAATGTCCTTTCTCTTTTTTGAGGCAAGCCAAAGTCAAGAGCATTTAAAACAGTTGTATGGACCTTGTATCCCATTTTTTGAAGGCTTTTTACAATAACCTTAAATGTATTTCCCTTGTCGTGAGACCTTAAACCTTTTACATTCTCTAAAAGAAAAGCCTTTGGTTTTTTAGCTTTTAATATACTTTCAATGTTGAAAAACAAAGTTCCTCTTGTATCGGAAAATCCTTTTTTATCACCAATAATGCTGAAAGGTTGGCAAGGAAAACCAGCCAATAAAATATCGTGGTCTGGAATGTCTTTTGGATTTATTTCTGTAATATCTCCGTGAGGTTTTTCTCCGTAATTAGCCTCATAGGCTTTTTGAGCAAAAGGGTCTATTTCAGAGGTAAAAACACATTTTCCACCGGCCTCGTCAAAAGGAATTCTAATCCCTCCAATCCCCGCAAATAGGTCTATAAACTTAAAGTCTTTCATATAATTATCTTAATTTTAATATAAGGTTTATTTAGTAAATTCCAGGTCGTCTTTATCGATGTTTTCAGTTCTTACTTTATCAAGAATAGCGTTTATAACTGACGAAGTGCTTACCCTTTTTTTTGGGGATGAAAGGTTGTAAGCAAGCTCATCTAACCAATCACTGTTTTCAGTCGCAATAGTAAAGTTTTTAGGAACCCTCTTTCTGTTCGCCTGTTTTTGAGCTTCGGAAGTTCGGTCATCATAGGCTAGTTCTTTTTTAGCTTTATCTACCTTAGAACCTAAATTACTGTTTAATTTTCTGCCCATATTAGCCCCTTAGTTTTTAATTCCTGGTAGAGAGCGTTAGCTTCATCATTTTTCTTTTTATCAAGTTTTTCATCAGCTTCAAAATAGCCAATTGAAGCAAAGCTTGCCCTGGTATGGAACGCAGTTTTTAAAACTTCAATTTCTGGATTGATTCTTTCAATTAAGAGATTTTCGCTTTCTTTTTGTATTGCGCTTTGAATGTGGTTTCTTTGATTAATTAATAAAGCTTTTTTACCGTTGAATTTAGACAAAACAGGCAACATTATTTTTTCAAATGCAAAAACATCGTTTGGCAAAGGTCTTGTTACCCCAATAATTAAGTCTGAGGTGTTTAATATTTGAATAAATAGATCACTGTCGTGGGAGTGCGGAGCTGTATCAATAACAACATAATCACTCTTAGAATTAGTTAAAAAGTTTTTTAGCTCTTTAACTGTCGGAATGGTTTTAACTTCATAATTTAGAAGGCCAGAAAACCCCATAGTTTCCGAGCTATATTGATTACAGTCAGTATCAAGAAGCTCGACGATAAAGCCATCGCTAGACAAAAGAGTAGCAATCACATTGCTAACAGTTGTTTTTCCAACGCCACCTTTTGAGGCAACCACAGAAATTATCATTTAATTAAAACCCTTATAAAACAGCTCTTATAAACCATTTTATTTTATGTTTTTATTATTTTATTTAAAATAATAGTGTTTTTTATGCGAATAGTAACCGAGCTTCATAAAGTCCAATATCTCTTAATACGTTCATAGCGGCATCAGAGGTTTTAAATATACGAGGATGGTTTTTGTCGCGTTGCTTTGAAAGGATTTCAATTCTCCCTGAGCTATAAGCAAAGTTGAGAGTATATCCACCTAGAATAGGTTCGTACCTTAGTGTAGTGGTTTCGACAACGCCATTGTCGAAATCCCTTTTTATTTCTGGTAGTTGAAGCATATCCATAAGCCTAAAAATAATAGTTATA
>CAYNJS010000042.1:0-6787 GCA_964397635.1 uncultured Gammaproteobacteria bacterium | reverse complement strand
TGGAAACCTACACCTAGTATGTTGAATAGATCCATTTGGATTAATTAACTGCGGAGCAACTATCCCAACCTCGCTGTGAGCTTCCATAAAATCATACATCCTCTTTAGGGAATTCTCCTTAAAGGAAGTATCTGGATTTATTACTGCAACATATTTTCCTTTTGCTTGCTTTATGCCAATATTATTCCCTGCTCCCATGCCTAAATTTTCTTTATTTTGTATGAATTTTACCCCGTTAAATGCACTTTGCGCCCCGTGATTATTATCGCGGTATTTAACAGTGTAAACTTTAGGAAATCTTTTATTAACCATTTCTCCTGCTCCATCATCTGAATCATTATCAACCACTATAATTTCATAGTCTAAATCATGCGTATTAGAATATATACTTTTTACGCAATTTTTCAACAATCCTTTCATTCTATAATTTAATATAACTACACTAACCATAATAAGTCAACTGTTAACTCCGGATTTTTTAGTAACATTAAAGCCCATATATTTTCCAAGCATTAACCTTGTTTGAGCATCAATAGCCGGAACTGATCCAAAAACAATCATACAATAAGGAAATAATATCCACTGAAAAAACATTATTAAATATTTATATATTCCATGTTTCCTAGGTCTTGGCGGCAACAACAAAACACTTAAAATTGCAGAGAACAATAACCCCACCATTGAAATAGTCATTAAATATTGCAAAGCGACTGGCGCATTTTGAGCCAACACTGTTTCTCTAACTTGATCGTTAGCAATAAAAAGCGGCAACCAGCCCATTATAAAAATAACAAGCGGCGCTGTTGCCCAAGAATAAGTTCCCTCAAGCTGAACAAATAAATATTTTAATTTTTTGGATAATTTAATATTTTTATTCTTTCTCATATTCCACATTAAATATGGAAAATTCTCAACTCCATAAGCCCAGCGCCTAATTTGCTTGTACTGATTTTTTAAGCTTTCCCAAAAGCTTCCCTCATAGGCTGTATTCATAGAAACTGGAACATACATCGGCACTACATCATAGTTTCCATCATATTGAACTACGCCCTGAAGACAAATTCTAGAATCCTCGGTTACAATGTCTCTTTGCCAAAAACCAACATCTACCAAAGCTTTGAAACTCATACTATGAGATGAAAATGTAAACAATCTTTCTGGTCGCATCAAATCAGTTAAAAGCCAGAAAGTTGTACTATTGTGGACAATTCTTATTACTGCTGGTGACTCCCAAATGTTATTGTTATAAACTGCCACCGGCTGATAACTAGATTGCAACCTGTTTGAATGGTTTAAAAAAGTATAAGTTAAATAAGAAAAATAATGTTCATGCGGCCAAGTATCAACATCAAAATTAGAAACAATAACTTGTTCATATTTAATACCCTCTTTATCTAAAAATTCTTGAGCATTTTTACCTATATAATAAGCATTCGAACCTTTACCTGGAAGATCACCAGGAATATTACTTGGATGAACCGTAATTAACAACTTATAGAATTTATCGCCAAACTCTGCTTTTAGTTTTTCGGCATGAGATAAAAAGTTTTCTTTATCCCTTTCCTCTCCGCCTAAAGCTATAATAAATCTATTAGCTGGATATTTCATTTTGGTCAAAACTTTAAAAGTATCTCTAAGCACTTCATAAGGCTCTGTATAAGTTGGTAAAACAATTAATTGATAGATATCTTCCCACTCCCCTCTTTTTTTTTCTTTCAACTTTCCAAGCCAATCCCTTGTTAGCTCTTTTTTATACTTCTTCCAAGCAAAAATTAAATGAACAAGCATAAAGATGATTCGCGTAAGCCAATAAACATCAAAAATAATAATAAAGTAGATTGCCCAAAGAGTTTTGGTAAAAGCTAAAACAACTAGACCAATCAAAGTAACCCAGACCAAAGCGCCTGGGATAATTTCAAGTATCCTATATTTTTGTCTATCTGATAATTTAAATTTCATTTTCTAACTTCTGTAAAAAACCTTATATGCCTCATAAGCAGAATAAACATCAGCTTTTGATGAAATTTCCATTGGGGCATGCATATTAAACAAGGCCACCCCAGCATCAATTACGTTGATACTTCGGTTAGCTAAACATTTAGCAATTGTTCCCCCTCCTCCTTCGTCGATTTTACCAAGTCCGGCTGTCTGCCAATCAACCTTGTTTTTATTAAACATTTCTCTAAGATCATAAATAAGCTCAGCGCTAGCTTCACTAGATGAATATTTACCTCCTGAGCCAGTGTGCTTTTCTAGAGCCATTCCATAACCAATTCGAGCAGCGTTTAGCGGATCGTGAACCTGTTTATAGTCAGGATCAAATCCAGCTGTAACGTCGGAAGATATTGCCCGAGACTTAGTAAAAACTTTGTAAACATGTTTTAAGTAAGAGTCTTTTTTGTATAACTCTAAAATTTCTACTGTAAAATTTTCTAAAAAATTTGATTGAGCACCACTAACTCCATCGTTGCCAACCTCTTCTCTATCAAACCAAACACAAACTTGTGTTTTAATTGCAGGCTTACTTTCTAAAATTGCCTGAAGAGAGGTATAAGCACAAACTCTATCGTCTTGCCCGTAAGCCGCTATTAAACTTCTATCAAAACCTAAATCTCTTGCTTTCCCTGTTGGAACAGCTTGAAGTTCTGCGCTAAAAAAGTCTTCTTCAATAATTCCATATTCTTTATTTAAATATTCCAAAATTGCAATTTTAACTTTTTCTTTTATCTTTTTATCTTTAACTGGAATACTTCCAATAACAATATTTAATTCTTCTCCAGCAATTGCTTCTCTTAGGGTTTTACCCATTTGAGTTTTACCTAAATGAGGAAATAAGTCAGTAATCATAAAAACTGGATCGCTATCTTTTTCTCCAATATTAATTTTAACCTTTTTTCCGTTTTTAGTTATTACAACGCCGCGAAGAGTTAAAGGGATAGTTGGCCAGTGATATTTTTTAATTCCTCCATAATAATGAGTTTTTAAAAAGGCAATTGATTCATCTTCATAAAGAGGCCTAACTTTTAAATCAAGATGAGGTGAATCAATGTGCGAGACAACAAAATTTATTCCGTTATCAAAAATATTTTTGCCTAAAATAGCAAGAGCCAAGTTTCTGTTTTCATTTATCATGTAAACCTTGGTTCCTTCTAATTTTTTAGGTGGATTTTTTTTGATTTTTTTTATATTTACAAATCCAGCCTTTTCCGCCATTTTTATACCCCCATCGATTACCTCTCTTTCAATTTTAAATTCGCTTAAAAAATTTTTGTAACCTTCTGCAAAATTAAAACAAGCCTTCTTTTTCTTTTCATCCCATTTTTCCCATGAAGACTTTCTTTGAAATAATAATTTGTCTTCTAGTGAAGACTTTTGTTTTTTCGCCATATAAAATTGTCATTCCGGAATTTTTATTTTTATAAAAATATCCGGAATCTATTAATTATTTTCCCCTTCAATATAGCATCGTAGCCTTAAAAAATCAAGGGTTTGTCTATATTGACCCTGGTTAAATAATCCCGCCCTTACTAGGGGCGGGATTGCATAAAATATGTATTTAACTGGGCTGACAAAAGTAGTATAATATACTATTAACCATTAAAATCAAGTAATCATTAAGGCTACAAGCTTAAAATTTACAGCCTTTTTAAATTTCTATATATTAATTTACCTCATTTTAAAACCTTGTGAATATGTGCGATCGCACATATTCACAAGATGAAATATTTAAAAATATTTTAATCAACTTTAATTAATTCCACCTCACTTTTATTAACTGTTATATAATATGATGGCTTAGCATCCCAAGTTCCGCTGTTATAATATGTAATCTCACCCTTCTCCTCTTTCTTAGCAATATGAGTATGCCCACAAAAAATTATTTGAACATTGTTTAATTTTGCATAAAGCAATGCTCCCCTCATAACTTGATCAGATAACCTAAGCCAACTCTTATTAGTTCTTTTAATCCAGTGGCTAATAGTCCTGTTTTTTGTATCAAATCTTTGAATTATATGATAAAAAAATGTTGCAATTCCACTAATAATAAAATTCTTGTGCAACAATCTATCAAATTGATGACCATGAATAGCCATAAACTTTTTACCCTTTGACCTCCAAGAATATTTTTTATAAACCTTAACCCCCAAAAGCTCAGAAAATTCTTTTACATAAGAATCATGATTGCCATGAATCCAAATCACGTCACATTTTTTAGATATTTTTCTAATTCGTGATAATACATCCCAGTGTTCCGTGTGTAAACGCTTTAAATTAAGATTGTCAAAAATATCACCATTTAAAATTAATCGTTTTACCTTGTAACTTTTTATTATTTTTTCTAGCTTTTCTGCTCGACACATATCTGACCCCAAATGAATATCTGAAACTATCAAAGTATCAACGTATTTTTTTTCTGACATATTTTAAAAATTATTTACTGACTTCTTTTACAGCCTCCCGATAAGCACAGTAATCACAGTCTGAATTGGCCATTGGAATTCTATTGTCCATTAAACATTTATGAGCTAGCTCAATAGCTTCATCTACCCACTTATCCTTTCCTTCGTAAGGAATTAGAGTTATATCAAATTCTAACTTGCCATCAAAGGCTTCAACGTCAGTTCGTCCATTGCAATAAACAAAGTAACCGGTATCAGAAACCTTATAACCGTTTTGTCTCAATAACCATTGATAAATCTCCATTTGTCTCTTGTAGCCAATCTGCCACCCTTTATTAAGCTTGGTAATACTTTCTTGTTTACTCGTAGCTTTATAATCTACCACAATGTATTCACCCTTAGAGTTTTGCCAAAGATCATCGATTGCTCCGGTTATAATTAAATTGGTTGGTTTATGATAATATTGCACACCCTTAAAATTTTCCCTCCAATCATCAAGCTCTTCATGAGCTACTGGAATCGCATCAATGCCATACTTCTCCTGCAAGGGATGCATCTTATTTTTAGCCCTGTGAATATCAAATTCTTTTTTAAGCAAAGTATCAACGGCACTATTTAATGCAAAGGGGAATCCTGGCGGTCGTCCAACGCCAAGCCGACGGTCAACATAAAAACATTTTGGACAATCCATAAAAAGTTCAATTTTTGACCTACTTAATTTAAATGGTTCAACTGATCTTGGATCAAATAAATTCCTGGTCCTCCTTGGATTATAATATTGACTCATATTTTTAATTTATATATTATTTTTTATTATAACAAAAAATAAAAAAACATAAACCACAAAGGAGAATTTACTAAAATTTAAAAATTTTTTTCAAACCTAACTTATCAACGGCGAAATAACCGACAACAAACTACAAAGATTGTTTAAATATTTTTTTGCCAATTTCATAAATAACTATCCCCATAAATCCATATATACACAAAACAGTCCAATCATTAAAGGAAAGCGGGACTGTTCTTAAAACGTTATTTAAAAATGGATGATAAATAGCAATTAAAAACATTAACACCCCTAAAATAGTTGAAAAAGTTAAAAATTTATTAGAGAAAAAATTTATTTCGAAAATAGTTTTTTGCAGCCCTCTAACAGAATAAATATAAAATAATGATGCAATTCCCAAACCAACAAAAGTCATAGTTCTAGCATAATTTATATCACCAAAAGTAGTATAATAATATTTAAACATAAACAACAAAGCAAAATCCATTACAATTGCATAAAAAGCTATTAATCCTAGTGTATTTTTGGTCAAAAGCTCAACCTTCTTTTTATGGTGTTTGTTATGCATAACATCTTCATCAACTTCATCAAAGGCCAGTGCCATAGCTGGGGTTGTATCTTCTATTACTTTGATCCATAAAATTTGAGCGGGTAAAACCGCAAGTGGCATCCCCAACATAACCGAACCTCCAATTAAAATCATTTCTGTAAAAGATCCGGTCAAAAGATAAAGTATTACCTTCTTAATATTATTAAAAATAATCCGACCTCTTTTTACTGACTCAACAATAACCTTAAAACTATCATTAAGTAAAACTAAATCAGCTGTCTCCTTGGCAATATCAGTTCCGGATCCAACAGAAATTCCGATATCCGCTGCTTTAATAGCCGGTGAATCATTAACACCATCACCGGTCATGGCCACAACCTCCCCTTTTTCTTGCAGTAACTTAACTATTCTAAGCTTGTGTCTTGGCTCAACTCTGGCAAAAATTAAAACGTCTTGTAATTTTATCCTAAGATCATCATCAGATATTTTATCTAAGTCTGTTCCCTCTAAAATATTTTTATCCTGAGCCATAAAACTAAGTTCATTAGCAATTTTTTTAGCAGTCAACTTGTGGTCGCCGGTAATAATAATTGGCTTAATGCCTGCTGCTAAACAATTCTTAATAGCTTCTTTGGCATCGGGTCGAAGCGGATCAGCAAGCGCCATAAAACCAACAAAGACCAAATCATCAATATGTTCATGCTCAAAATGAAAAGATTTTTCATCTGATAAATGTTCTATAAAATATTTTCCAACTGATGAATTTTTATCTATATGCTTATAACCAACAGCTATAACCCTAAGGCCCTTAGTCGTTAAATCTAAATATTGTTTTATTATTTTTTCTTTATATGTTTCAGTGAGTTTTTTTTCTTTACCCTTTACTCTTATATGAGAAGCCATATCAATAATACGCTCTGGTGCCCCCTTTATATAAGCCATAAAACAATCCTTTCCGCATTTACTAACCGACGGATCCATATGGTGCAAGGTTGCCATATATTTATAGTCAGAATCAAACGGAATCTCGACTAATCTTTTTTCTGTGGC
>CAYNJS010000041.1:0-6866 GCA_964397635.1 uncultured Gammaproteobacteria bacterium | reverse complement strand
TTTTTCAATTCTGCGATTAAGCTTTGAAATAGAATTTAAGCCTTTTTAATTGACTATTTTTATTTTTTGTATATAATATTAACATATGATAAAAACATTCGTAAAAAACTATTATTTCTTTTTTAGCTTTTATTTTTTCTCAAAGGAGAAAAGTTTTTTGCGATGTTCAAGTTAGATAGATAAAAACATATAGCAAAGATGAGTCTCCTTACTAAGAGGAGATTTTTTATTTTAACAACCTTCTTTTTAGTATCTTAAATACAAATTACACCACAACCTAAATCATCAAAGGAGAAGAGAAGAATGGTCGGAAACATTAAACAAGTAGCTGATAAACAAATTAGCATTACTCTCGACGAAGAGTTATGTGTAAGAATTAAGGGAAATAAGGACGGAAACAATATAAGATCAGGAAACTTAATTGCCAATTTTTTTAATCCAGGAAAAGGTGAAATCCAGAAGGCTTTTGTCAGTCCACGACAGTGTGGCGGGATTTTTGTATCGCCAATGCTCGAACCTATTTTTGTTAATATTGGTGATCTAAGGAAGAAAATTGCAAACGAACTTAGTATATCAACAGAAAATATTGATATTACTCTTGGAGCGTATTAAAGATGCTTAATCTTTTCCTGATAGTGTGTTATTATACACACTATCAGGAAAATTATTTTTTAACTAATTACTTTAATATATTACTGTCTATGTCATTAAAAATCGGGATTTCTGGTAATGTTGGCAGTTTCTCAGAGGAGGCCGCTAATTATTATTGCCAAAAAAATAATGTAAATGATTACGAATTAAAATACCTAATAGGAGTGGACAATGTTTTAAAGGAACTAAACAAAAAAACAATTGATAAGGGATTATTTCCTTTAGAGAATTCAAACGGAGGAATTGTTTATGAGGCTGTTTACGCTATGGCCAAATATACTTTTAAAATCGAAAAATTATTCGAAATAGATATAAAACATTATTTACTTGCAAAAAATGGCATAAAAATAATAGATATAAAAAAAATAACTTCCCACCCTCAAGCTCTAAAACAGTGTCGAATGTATTTAGAAAGAAAATGGAAAGACGCGGAACTGGTAGAATATAGTGATACGGCTAGTGCCGCCAAAGATTTAAACAAAGGAAAGTTGGATTCGACATATGCTGTTATTGCTCCTAAAGTTTGTGCGGATTTATATCAACTCAATATTTTAGAAGAAGAAATTCAGGACCTAAAATTTAACTTCACTACTTTTTTAACAGTAACAAAATAAATTTTATGGAAAATAATTTAAAGATTTTGTTAATTGGATTTGGAGGATTTGGAACTTTGGTCGCTAGCGTTTTAAAAAAAGAAGGCCTTAATATTAGGGTTTTAAACTATAAAAATAAAAAAAAAGACAAAGAAAAAGCAAAAATTATCGGGATTAAATTAGTTAAAGAAAAGGATATTTCTGAATTTGATATTATTATTTTGGCAACTCCAATATCTAAAACAGAAGAAGTAATTAAGGCTGTGTCAAAAAAGATGAAACCCGGAGGGTTGTTGCTTGATACTTGTTCGGTGAAGGTCTATCCTTGTAATTGGCTTAAAAATCATACTTCTAAAAATGTCCAGATTATGGGGACCCACCCGATGTTTGGCCCAACTACCAGTAATTTTGATTTAAAAAAACAAACTTGGTCGCTAAAGGATTTGCAGATTGTTTTATGTCCCCTTAGAATTAAAAATAAACATTTAAATAATATCCAGAATTTTTTAAAAAATCTTGGCTTAAATGTTATTAAAACAACTCCTGAAGATCATGATAAGCAAAACGCTAAAACATTAAGCCTTGTTCATTTTATTGGCAGGTCTCTTTTGGATGCTAAAATTGGAAAGCAGGAAATTTTTACTCCCGGTTATTCTGATTTGCTTAGCATTTTACCCCACACCACTTCAGATAATTGGCAGCTTTTTTATGATATGAATAATTATAATCCTTATGCAAAAGAAGTCATGGAAAATTTTATGCAATCCTGCAGTTTAATCGAAGAAAAAATTGTAAAATCTAATTCAAGGGATAGTTTTTATTTTAACCGTAATATGATAGAATTGATTGACAATAAGATATTAAAACTTTTGGAAAAAAGATTTTCTTTTGCTAAAAATATAGGTAAAATCAAACAGGAAAAAGATTTAAAAATTATAGATAAGCCAAGAGAAGAAAGGCTTATTAACATCTTAACAAGAGAATCTGAGTTAAGTCCCGATTTTATTGAAAGTCTATATAAATTGATTTTTAAAGAATCATATAATATTCAAAAATAAGCATATGCTATCTGAAAGAATAAAAAATATAGAGTCATCTGGAATTAGAAAAATTTTTGAATTGGCTGCAAACAATAAAGGGGATTTTGTTGATTTATCCATAGGCCAGCCGCACTATTCGGCAAATAAAAATTTAAAAATCAATGCTTGTAGAGGGGTTCAGGAAAATAATAATTTATATTCTTCTACCCAGGGAATTTTATCGCTTAGACAGGAGATTGCAGGCAAGCTTAAAAAGCAAAATAATATCAATGCCAATCCGGAAGATATAATTATAACTTCCGGTGTTTCGGCCGGTATTTTTTTGGCTTTTAGTTCAATTATAAATAGAAATGATGAAGTAATTTTACCTGATCCTTGTTTTGTTCTATATAGGCAGATTATTAAATTTTTAGGAGGGAAGCCGGTATTTTTGGATACTTATCCTAATTTCCATATAAATCCGGATAATTTGGAAAAATTAATTACAAAAAAAACAAAAGCTGTTGTTATTAATTCACCTTCTAATCCAACGGGCATGGTTTATGGAAAGGAAGAAATAGCTCAAATTGTAAAAGTTGCTAATAAGCATAAGCTTTTAATTGTTTCTGACGAGGTATATGAAAATTTTGATTATGAGAAAAAGTTTTTTAGCCCAGCGAGTATATATTTTAATACAATTACATTAAATGGATTTTCAAAAAGCCATTTTATTACCGGCTGGAGACTAGGTTATGCCCATGGACCAAAAAAAATAATTCAAGCAATGAATAAATTGCAACAATATACTTTTGTCTGCGCGCCGACCCCATTGCAGCATGCTTTAGTCGGCTGTATAGAAAAAGAAAGCAATAAAAAAGTTGAGGAATATAAAAAAAATAGGGCCTTATTATATAGTAAGCTAAAAAATTTTTATGAATTTAAAATTACCGAAGGGGCTTTTTATGCTTTTATTAAAATACCAAAAGGACAAAAAGATTTTATAAATAAAGTGATAAAAAACAAGCTATTAGTTGTTCCCGGCGAGGTATTTTCAGAAAAAAGAGGATATTTCAGAATATCATTTGCTGTTCCGCGCCAAACACTGGAAAAAGGAATAAAAATTCTTTTAAAAGTTTTGAAATAAATTATAACAAAAAAGGGAGTAACAAATTTCGTTACTCCCTTTTTTGTTTTGTCATCCCGTTTTTTTATGTCACCCCGGACCCTGATCCGCGATCTATTCAGTTTTTTATTCCGCAATGCAAGTATTACCAGTATCACATGTTAGCGGCACATAACACGACGGATAATAACCTTCTTTAACACAACATGGACCAGTTTCATATCCGCAGTCAACCCTTTTGATAAATACCTGGGTTATGATCAAGTAATTTTTTTCCTTAGCTATCCCAATTCCGGCTTCATTAAAATCTCCAGTTAAAATATTCTTTCTATGCCCCGGGCTGTTCATCCAGCCAATTACGGCCTCAGTCGCAATTTCTTGGTCAGTATTGTAAACAGTTTCTGTAAAATTAATTTTTTGTTCTTGGGCCATTAAACCCTCTCGGTAGGTTATCTCTTGGAGAATTATTTCTATTTTTTTATATTCATCCTCTTCACCATCTAAGCCAGCCCTAAAAGAGCTTTCTATTTGTGAATTATTACAATCATGTGATGGATTATCCAGTTCGCTGACGTAAACATAAACCTGCTCTTTTATTTTTGGCATTAGTGCAATATTTTCACCGCTCATGCCAAAATAATAAACATTATTTTCTTCCAGCCTTTCTTTTTGGTAAATGCCGTTAGTAAGACCTTCGTGGTGAATCAGGGGATAGTTGCATAGTGTATTTGTCTTGGTAAGGGTTTTATTTTCGTTAGCCAAATTTTGGCTGTGAATTCTAGCAACATTAGATACCTCAGGATTCCATTTTAAAGCCTTAAGTCCATTATTTATCCTTTCTTTATTTATAAGGTCATGAATATTTAATTCTAAAGAAGTAAACTCAGTAGCAATCTCGCTATTACTATTGCCATTAACATCTTTACTGGATAATACAATTGTCTCTAGGTTAGTGTTAGTTATGCCAAGGCCCAAGCTTCTCATTAAGTTAAAGGCATCCAGTGGTCTGCCTAAAAAATATCTTTTACTATTATCAGGATTAATATACCAAGCTTCACCGTGAGCTTCTATTTGAAGAAATATTTTACCTTTGTGTTTATTGGCAAAAGCGAGATCGTAATTTAACAAACCAGGACCCAATGGATTTTTAGAATTAATTAACTCTTCTTTATCTTCGTATCCATCAAAATCACTATCAAAGTTAAATTTATCGGTTCCAATGGAGTCTTCAATCATATTAGACAAACCATCTTCATCATAGTCCTCTCCTTCAAAATTAGCTTCAGCAATTTTTATTTTTTTAAGATCATTGTTTGATATTCCAATTCCAAGTTCACGCATTAAATTAAAGGCATCATCCGGTCGCCCCATGTAATATCTTTGTTCATCGGTCGGGTTAATATACCAGGCTTCTCCATTTTCTTCTACCTGAAGCAGTATTTTTCCGCTTAGTGAAGTTGCTAAACCAGCCGCCTGTGTTAAAACAGGAAGCATTAAAATAAAAATAATTGTAAATATTTTTTTCATATTTTTGTTATTCCCCTCTTTAACAAAGAGGGGTCAGGGGGGATTTTAAAAATGGATCTTGTTATTGCGAGGGGCGGAGTAACATGGGAATCTCTCCATGTCATTCCTGGCCTCGACCCGGAATCTAATTAAGTTAGCAATATTAAAATTATAATACCTAGTGGTGTTTTTAGCAAATAAAAAACCGAAGTTTATCACCTCGATTTTTTATTTTGTATCTTTAGCTAATGTTTTTATACAGCTAGTACAAATTTTTATTTTTTTATCCCCGACTTTTTTGTTTTGGAGATTTATATGTTGTTTTCTTTTAGTGGCGTTTAACGCATGACTTCGGTTGTTTCCGGTTAGTGCCTTTCTACCACAAGCTTCGCATCTTCTAGACATAATATGATAAAATTTTCAATTTCCAATTTTCAATCAATTTACAATAAGCAATTTCCAATTTATCTTTTTTTGAAATTAAAAATTAGAATTTATTTAAAAATTACAAAATTAATAATTAAAAATTCAATAGTTGCATACTACCATACTTTTTTAATTTTGGCAAGAGGGAAAGTTAAAAGGGAAAGTTAAAAGCTTATAAAGTAAAAAGTTAATTTATCATTCCGTACACACTATCCCGCTAAGCGGGATTAAATAATAAATGATACGGAATCTATTTTTGCCTTAGTTGAGAAAGAAAAAATTTTAGAGTGTATTTTTCATTAATTCCCAAAAAGAAGCATCGCCCTTAGTTTTCATCCAGTACCACCATTCAGTTCCCCAAATATAAATTTCACCCAGACCACTACGGCGAGCATATTCAATGTTATTTTTTAACTTATTAATGTCCATTGATCTATACTGTTCACTAAGGGGTATTTGTGGGAGCGGTGCATTTCCCCAGGCCTCTCCCTGAAGCTCTGAGACAATAACTTTTTGTAAACTTTTATTAAAGTATTGGTTTATTTTTGCCTTATAATAATAATAAGTTGAGGGAATAGGATAGGTAAAAAATCCCCAATAAGGATTCCAAACAGTTTTATACATGCTTGTCCCTAGTATGTCTCCCTTTTTAGCCATCTTCCTCCAGGTACTAAGTTCCCCGCTGTCTGTCACCATTATCGGCTTATCGCTAAGTGATTTGACTAAGGCTATTTCTTTTTTTAGCAATTCTTCGTTTCCGTCTGGGCAATCTCCAAAAATATCTAAAAACGGCTCGTTCTCTACTTGCCAATAGATAATATTATCAAATTTTTCAAAATACTTAACTTCTTCTTTTAATAATTCCATTATAAATGACTCTTTGTTTTCTTCATTTAAGTTCTTGGCCCAAGTTGGCGGATGGCACTCTGGCCAGCGCGGGGTACGTCTACCGATAGCTAGAATTACTTCGATGTCTCTTTTTTGGGCTTCAGTTATTTGCCAGTCTAAATCTTTAAAATTATAAATACCTCTTTTTTTCTCAATTAAATCCCAGTGAGCAGAAATCCTAAGGCGTTCAGGTTTTAATTCATCCAAGATTGGAATATAAACTTCTTTCCAGTTAAGCCCCAGGTCGGTTGAGTATTTTTGAGAAAAGTTTAAACCATAAATTGGTTTTACCCCCTTGCTCATATCCCGTGGCCAGTAAATAAAGAGAACAATAAAAGATATCACAAAGGCAATTAAAAAAGAATAAAAAGCAACCCTCTTTATATTAGAATCTAATTTTTTTTTCAGAAGTTTTTTAATTTGATCAATCATTATTTTTGTCATTCCCGTCTCGTATCAAGTACGGGATAAACTCCGTCGGGAATCTATTTTTATTTTTTAGATTCCGGCTCGCAGGCCGGAATGACACTAAGATTATATAGTTAAAAAATATAATCCAACCCCGATAAAGAAAATAGCTATAACTTTTTGAGTCAAAACTGATGGTGTTATTTTTTCTTCCATTATCTTTGGGAATTTTTTACTTAAAATAATAATTAT
>CAYNJS010000040.1:0-7497 GCA_964397635.1 uncultured Gammaproteobacteria bacterium | reverse complement strand
TACCCCCTTAAGAGGTAGACTGCGGCAGAGACCGCAGTGTGAACTTGTTATATATAATAATACCACGCCAAGTCAACCTCCTAAAGATCAACCACAAACCTCAAAACGGCCTTAAGCAAAAAATCGCTTAAGGCCCTTTTTTTATAAAAAACTCTTTATTTTTTTCACTTGTCTACCCCAGGTAAACTCTTGCTCAGCCCTTCTTCTGCCTTCTTCGCCTAATTTTTGAGCTAATTCCTGGTTCTTTATTAACCTTAATATAGCATCGCTAATTTCCTTAATGTTTTCAGGATCAACTACTAATCCAGTTTTATTATCAACTACAGCCTCAATTGCCCCGCCTGACCTTCCGCCAATTACCGGCTTGCCAAATAAGTTAGCTTCCAAATAAACTATACCAAAGCCTTCAACATCAGAACCAATCTGCCTACTTGGCATAATAAATACTTGGCATAAATCATAAAGCGCCCTTACCTTTTCCCCCTTGGTATCTTCAATAAAATATATATTCTCCTTAGCAGGAGAATTTTTTATTAAATTTTTTAACTCATCTGTATAATTTCCATACCCACCGGCAAGCAAATAAATAATGCCTCTATCCTCCTTAACAACCTCTTCCATTGCTCTAATCACCATATCAAAGCCCTTTCGCTCTACCGCCCTACCTACAGAAAGAAGTATTTTTTTATCAGTTAAATTATATTTTTTAACTATCTCTTTTCTAACATCATCTTGAGCTGGCGGCCTAAAGTAAGGACAAGGATATAAAACTGTTATTTTATCCTCACTTAAACCAAGTTCTAATACCTCGCGCTTTGTAAACTCACTATTCACAATTACACCACTTACGCCTTTAAAGATTTTTTCCATTAAAAACTTTTTTCTTTTTATTTTTTTCGTTGTTACTATATCAAGTCCATGAAAAAAAATATAATAATCAAATTTTAATATTTTTGACAAACAATAAGCAACGGTTCCAAGGGGCAGGCCCTGGCCAACTAAAACTTTTTTTATCTTTTCTTTTTTAACAACTCGATATAAATGCCAAAAAGCTGGCAACCACTTTGGCCAAATTGGTTTATCTATTAAAAGTTTACCCCGATATATTTTGTAATCGAAATCTATTTCCCCGCCATTTTTGGGAGCCAAAACAACTATTTTTTCAGATGGCAAATGATCGCAAATTTCACGATAATAGTTAGCTACCCCGCCGATATAAGGAGGAAAATCAATTGTAAAAAGTAATGTTTTATTCATATTTTTTCAGATAATTTCTAATACCGACTGAAGCTAAAATACTTTGAAAATCTTTCTTAGAATATCCCCCAATTGCAAATAAAAATCCAGCATAAAATATAACGGCTATGGGAATAATTATTATCCAACTAATGTAATCTCTTAAAAATACAACTATTAAAAACATCAAACTAGCTGTTATTATATTTTGAGCCAACCTAATAGAAAGCAATTTTTTATTATATTTAATAACTGTATTGACGTAATACAATCCTAAGCCAAGCATAACGCCCTGGCTTACAATTGAGGCAATGGCCGCTCCGGCTAAATTATATTTTGGAATCAAAGCAATATTTAGTAAAACATTAATTACCATAGCAATTCCCATGTTAGCCGTATTTCTTTTTTGCCTATTTGAGGCATTTAAAAGAGATCCAACTGGGAAATATAAAAAGACAAAAACTAAAGAAACTGAAAATAAATTTAATGGCAAAATTGAATTAATAAATTTCGAACCATATAAAGTAGTAATAATTTCTCGCGATAAAGAAATAGCTCCAAAACAAATCGGGACTGAAATAATCATTAAATAAATCATCGCTCGTTCAAATGTTTTTTGCAGTTTTTCTTTGGAATGTTCAAAATAATTACTCATTGCCGGATAAATTGAAGCCACGAAAGCCGACGGAATAAATTGCAAAGCAAAAACAAACTTGTTAGCCACCCCATACCACCCAACATAAGCATCTCCTGCTAATTTTGAAAGTAAAATTATATCAATATGCGTATAAATTCTATTAAAAATTCCTGCTAAAAAGAAAGGGAAAGCTATAAGCATTGCATATTTTATAAATTTTTTATCAACAGTTAACTTAAACTTAATTCCAGAAACTCTTTTAGCTAAAGCAAATGAATAAACTGCATTTAAAAAACTAGAAAATGCTAAAACACTAATTAAAAGAGGAACCGATTTAACGGTAAACACAATAACCCCACCGATAATAACTGTAATTACTTGATACAAGATTATTCCTATAGCTTCAAATTTTAATACCTGGTGAGACCGAAGCAAGGCATAAAATGTTAAGGTCAAAGAGTCTAAGAGCATTACAATACTCGCTATGTAAACCAAATTTTTAGTTAGACTATCATAACCCATTAAGTTGATAGTGATAAAAATACCTATTAGGGTTAAGACTGTAAAAATCAATTTTAAAGTAACAATATTATTAAAATATTTCTTAGCCTTTTCCTTGTATTTAGCAACCTCCCTAATTAAGATCGGACTAAGCCCCATGTCTATAAAAATAGAAAAAACTGTCGTAAAAGACAGTGCAAAAAAGTATTTACCGATAAGTTCTGGGCCAATATTACGCGCAATTATGGCAATATAAACAAAGGCCAGAATCTTCTGGAATATAAAAGCAAGTGTTATATAAGCTGTGTTTTTGGCTATAGACACGTTAACAGATTAAAAATTAAAGAGTCGCTTGTGCGACAATTTATTATTAATATTATACAGCTAATATTACTTAAAAACAAGGCTCTAATTGACTAAAAATATTTATTTTATTATACAAAAATTAATATTTCCAAAGGAGGCGCTTATGTGTTAAAAGAAATAAAAACTATGGGAGAATGTTAGTCTGCCCACTTCACTAAAAACAACAATGCCGTTGCAAGAAAAACCTTTAACGGCATTTTAATTTAACAAAAAACACCGCTAGATAAACGGTGTTTTTTTAAATATATAAACGGAATTAACGGTTTATTAGATTCCGGATCAGGTCCGGAATGACATAAAGATTAACGTTTGCTCCATTGTGGGGCACGCCTAGCTCTTTTTAATCCAGGCTTCTTTCTTTCTTTCATTCTTGGGTCTCTTGTTAGATAACCTTGTTTTCTAAGTGGTTTTCTAAAGTTTGGATTAATCTCAAGTAAGGCTCTAGAAATTCCATGTCTTACAGCCTCTGCCTGACCAATTTTACCACCACCAACTACTTTAGACCAAATTTTTAACTTTTCACCTTGGCCCACAACTTTAAGTGGAGCGTAAATAATATTTTGAAGCTGTTCGGTTGGGAAGTATTCTTTTAAATCTTTATTATTTACAATGATTTCCCCTTCACCTTTTTTATAAAGCTTAACCTGAGCTGAAGATGTTTTTCTTCTTCCTACAGCGTAAATATATAATTTCTTATTTTTTTTCGCATCATCCTCTTGAGTTTCTTCAACTTCGATGATTTCTTCAGTTTGAGTTGTTTTTTCTTCTGACATAATTATCTTAATTATTTTACAGTTAATCTTTTAATCATCTCTTTTCTCAGTTTGTTTTTTGGAAGCATGTTATAAACTGCTTTCCTTAAAACTTCTGCTGGATTTTGATCAAAAAGCTCTCCCATGTTTTTCTTTTTTAAGCCACCTGGGTATCCTGAGTAACTGTAATATGTTTTTTGATCTAATTTTTTACCGGTAACTCTTACCTCTTTGATATTTTCCACAACAACAAAACTACCTTTGTCCATGTGACGCTCAAAGCTTGGCTCGTTTTTACCACGAAGTAAATCAGAAACCTCAGTAGCAATTCTACCTACAGCTCTTCCGCTTGCATCAATTGTATGTGTTTTTCTTTGCATAAATTTAAACTAATTCTAATTGAACAACCTCAGCACCATCGCCTTGCCTTGTTCCTAATTTAATTATTCTAGTGTAACCACCGTTTCTATCTTTGTATTTCTTCCCAAGCTCTAAGGCTTTTTCTACAGCTTGTTTTTGTGGTAAAACTTGAATTAATTTCCTTCTTGCTGTTAAGTCGCCTGCCTTTCCAGTGGTGATCATTTTTTCAACCAAAGATCTAACAACTTTAGCCTTAGCTTGTGTTGTTTTAACTTTTTCAGAAATCAAAACACTTGAAGCTAGGTTTCTAAGCATCATTTCTCTACTTTCTTTTTTTCTATCTAGAATTTTTACTTTATTTCTGTGTCTCATATATTAAGTATCATGAATAACGAATTGTGAATAATGAATTATTTTTTGGTTTTTTTGTCCGCCGTAGCTTTAGCGGAGGTGGGTTTGGTAGCTTTTTTGGTCTCCTTTTTCTCCTTCTTATCCTCTTCTTTCTTTTCCTTTTTATCTTCCTTCTTGGTAACCTTCTTTGGCTTTTCCTCTTTAACCTCTGTAACACCGCCTAATTGTTCATTAACTGCGTTAAATTGGCCTAAAAGAATATCATTTGCCATCTTTAAAGCTTGTTCAGGGGTAATTACTCCATTAGTCTTAATATCTAAAATGACATTTTCATAGTTGGTCATTTGCTCTACGCGAGTATTTTCTATCTTTAAGCCAATTTTTTCAACTGGACCAAAGAAAGAGTCAACAGCAATTATACCAATTTCTGCTTCTTCCTCTCTATCTTCAACTGGCCAATAACCTCTACCTTTTTTAACAAATAAATCTATTTTAAGTTCAGCCTTAGCTGAAGTTAAGGTTGCAATGTGTGCATCTGGATTAATCAATTCTACATCACTGGTTAGCTTAATGTCTTTTGCCTTTACTTCCTTTTTACCTTTTATCTCTAAGGTTACCTTAACCTCTTCATCTGTGTGTATATTAAAATCAAGCTGCTTTAAATTTAAGATTATTTCAATCACATCTTCCAATACATCCGGAATTGTAGAAAATTCATGCTGAACACCTTTAATTTTTACTCCATAAATAGCACCACCTTCTAAGGATGATAGAAGTACTCTTTTTAAAGCATTACCCAAGGTTATACCATAACCAGGGTGACAAGGACCAATAATAGCTTGAGAGCTATTGTCATCAATTTTTTTGAAGGTGACTTTTTTTGGTAGGCTAATGTTCATATTTATAATTATGAATAATTAATATTAATTAAATTTCAGCATTTTCCGCGTTAATTTCCGCGTCATTCTACGAAATTAGCGTTCACGCTTAATTTATCTTGAATAAAATTCGATAATCATTTTTGGATCAAAACCTTTATCTAATTTTTCTACGTTTGGTTTTGAAAGGATTTTAATTTCCATCTTACTTTTATCAAAAGAAATCCACTCTGGAGTCTCATCATCTTTTTTCTTTTTTAACTCTTCTTTAAGGGTTTTAAAGAAAGTTTTATCTTCTTTTGATTCTTTTATTTTAATAATATTATCAGTTTTAACCTGATAAGATGGAATATCTGTTTTAAATTTATTTACAAAAAAGTGTCCGTGACCAACAAGCTGTCTTGCTTGTCTTCTTGATTTAGCAATTCCTGCCCTGTAAATAACATTATCTAATCTCATTTCTAAAGCTGTAATCAATTCTTGAGCTGTTCCAGTTTTAGCTTTCATTGCTTTTTCGTAGTATTTTTTAAATTGCCCTTCGTAAACACCATAAATTCTTTTTGCTTTTTGTTTTTCTCTAAGCTGTGTTCCGTATTCTGTTAACTTTCTTCTCATACCTTTAGCACCACTAACACCAGGGGCATAATTTCTTTTTACAATAGCACATTTAGGAGATTCACATCTTTCCCCTTTTAGCATTAACTTTTTCCCCTCTCTTCTGCAAAGTTTACATTGTGCTTGTTTCATTGCCATATTAATTTATATTTATTTAAATTTGTTTTATTAATTATTTTTCTGTCAATTGTTAGTTGTCAAATGTCAATTGTCAGACTAGACTCTTCTAGGTTTTCTAGGACGACATCCGTTGTGTGGAATTGGAGTCATATCCTTAATAGAAATAACATTTAAGCCATTTGCATTTAGTGACCTAACAGCACTATCACGCCCAGGACCAACGCCCTTTACAATAACTTGAACATTTTTCAATCCGTAAACCTTTGATTTTTCAGCAGCATCACCAACAATAACCGTTGCAGCATATGGTGTTGCTTTTTTTGGACCTTTAAAACCATTCATTCCAGCACTAGACCAACATAAAATATTCCCTGTTTGATCAGTTAAGGTAACGATGGTGTTATTATAACTAGCTTTAATATAAGCTCTTCCGTTAGTAACTATTCTAACAGCTTTTCCTTTTTTACTCTTTGTTTTTACAGCTTGTTTTGCCATATCTAAATTATTTTTATATTATGAAATATTAAGTCTTTTGAGCTGCTGGTTTTCTTCCGCTTCCAGCCAAGCCTCTTTTATTACCTCTAACAGTTCTATTATTGGTTTTACTTCTTTGACCTCTTGCCGGAAGACGTTTTGTATGTCTAGAACCTTTATATGAATTATTTTCCTTTAATCTTTTAATATTAAAAGATACTTCTCTTCTAAGATCACCTTCTACTAAGTGTTTTTTCTCAATAGCTGTTCTTAGTTTATTTACTTCGTCTTCTTTTAAATCTTTTACCCTTACATTTGGATCAACTCCGGTTTCGGCTAAAATTTTATTAGACAATGTTCTGCCAATACCATAAACATAAGTTAAAGCTACTTCAACTCTTTTATCTTTCGGTATATTGATTCCAGCAATTCTTGCCATAAGTTTAATATTTATATTTTATTATTTATTACTTAATTTTTTGTAAATTATACAAACTACTCACTACCCACTACAAACTAGCCCTATCCTTGCCTTTGTTTATGCTTAGGGTTCTTACAAACAACATGAACACGTTTTTTTCTTCTGATAGTCTTACATTCTCTACACATTTTTTTTACAGATGTTCTAACTTTCATATATACAAAAAAAGAAATTGCAAGTTAAATATTATAAACTTACAATTTTAATTAAAAAGTAAACTAAAATCTATAAGTAATTCTTCCTTTAGTCAGATCATACGGAGTCATTTCAACCTTCACTTTATCGCCTGGTAAAAGTCGGATTTTAAACATCCTCATTTTTCCAGAAAGGTGGGCTAAAACTGTATGACCATTTTCAAGTTCAACTTTAAAGGTTGCAGCCGGCAACAATTCTAGAACTGTTCCCTTTGCTTCAATAAAATTTTTACTAGCTGGTTTTTCTTGATTCTTTTGTTTTTTTCCCATAGTAAAATAAAAATCCAGAATTGGTTTAGTTGTCAATTCTGTATCTCAGAAACTACCTAAAAACTCACCGCGAGAATTAACATTAAGAAACCTCGCTTCGCTTACTGACAGAAATTTTGCAATTTCAACCTCGGCATGAGTTTTCAGATAGTTTCTAAAACTCATTGTAGACTACTTTTAAAAATATGTCAAGGGATCCATATTGTCCTGTCGTAGCCAAATGATAATGTCATAGTACAGCCAAATAGAAATGTCCTACCTG
>CAYNJS010000039.1:0-7516 GCA_964397635.1 uncultured Gammaproteobacteria bacterium | reverse complement strand
AAATAGTTGGGTTATTTTAAAAAAGACTTATTACTATGTTGATATTAATAATTTTATTGGTTTTAATAGGTTCAGCTCTTTTTTCCGGGGTTGAGGTTGCGCTTTTTTCTATTTCTTTGGGAAAGGTAATGGCCCTACAAAAAAAAGGAAAGAGGGGAGCAAATTCCTTATTAAAAGTTAAGGAAAATATTTCAAGACCGATTACGGTTATTGTTATTTTTAACAATATTGTAAATATTGTGGGGAGTATTTTAGTTGGTTTTTATGCAACCCAAACCCTGGGTAGTGGTTGGCTTGGAACAATTTCAGCGATATTAACTTTTCTTATAATAATTTTTGGAGAAATTATTCCAAAAAATATTGGAGAAAATTATGCCGAAAAAATAGGACTTATTGTTGCAGGACCACTGTTGGGTTTAACAAAATTATTAACCCCAATTGTTTGGTTATTTGAAAAAATAACAAATAAATTTAGTGTAAAGAAAAACGTTGCATCAGAGGAAGAGATTAAAATTTTAAGTCACTTAGGACACCTTGAGGGGTCTATTGAAAAAGATGAAAAGGAAATGATTCAAAATGTTTTTCGCTTAAATGATTTGTTGGCCAAAGATATTATGACCCCAAGATCAGTTATAGTTTCTTTTCCTGGAAATAAAACCCTGGGGGAAATAAAGGATCAAATTTATAATTCAAGGCAATCAAGGATCCCAGTTTATGGGAAGGATCCTAACGATATTATAGGAGTTTGCTTTTTAAAGGAAGTTTTAATGGCCTTGGCAAAAGATGGAATGGATAGAAAGGTAACAGATTTTACCTATGAAGTTATGACGGTTTCCCCTAAATCTAAGGTAGATTATTTATTAATTTTATTTCAAAAAAAGAGACATCATTTAGCTATAGTTAAAGACAAATACGGTACAGTTTTAGGCCTTGTAACATTGGAGGATGTTTTAGAGCAACTAGTCGGGGAAATAGTTGACGAAACAGATGAAATTGCAGATTTGCAGGAAAAAGCAAAAAACATGTCTAGGGATCAGGTTTAAATAGCAAGCTTAATATATGCAATTCAAGGCAGTGATTTCACAATATAGGCAGTTTTTTAAGGTTGTTTTATTCGGGCTTCTTAATAATAAATTAAGAAGCTTTTTAACTATGCTTGGAATTATTATTGGAGTGGCCGCTGTAATTGTTATTATGTCAGTTGGTTCTGGGGCTCAAAGTTTGATTTTAGATCAAGTTGAAAGCCTTGGGTCTAATGTTGTTGGTGTTTTACCAGGTAAGGCCGAAGGTGCTGGTCCGCCAGCCTCAGTCATGGGGATTGTAATAACAACTTTAACTTATGATGACGCGTTAGCTATTAAAGAAAGTAGGAACGCTCCAAATGTGGTTGATGTAGTTGCTTATTCTAAGGGAATTTCTACGGTAACTTGGAGTAATAGAAATATAGAAACCAACATCTCTGGAACAATGGTAGGAACATTAGTGGTTGAAGGCGGGGAGGTGGAACAAGGCAGATTTTTTACGCAAAGTGAAGAAGGAAATTTATCAAGAGTTGCAATTCTTGGCTCGAGTGTTAAAGAAGATTTATTTGGGGAATCAGATGCAATTGGCAGAAAAATTAAAATTAAAAAATTAAGTTTCGAGGTTATTGGGGTAATGGAAGAACGTGGAACGGTCGCTTTTCAGGATTTTGACGATCAGGTATTTATTCCAATTTCAACAATGCAAAAGCTTATTATGGGGGTAAATCATGTTGGTATAATTAGAGCAAAAATTGATTCAGAAGATAATATGGAAACAGCAATGGCCGACATAGAACAAACCCTAAGAGAACGTCATGATATCAGGGATAAGACGGGAGGGTCTGATGATTTTACCGTAAGAAACAGCAATGAAGCGCTTGATATGATTAGCATAATAACCGATAGTTTAAATTTATTTTTAGCAGCTATGGCAGCTTTATCATTAGTTGTTGGTGGAATTGGAATAATGAATATTATGCTTATTTCCGTTAATGAGAGAACCAGGGAAATTGGCCTTCGAAAGGCTGTTGGTGCTAATAATTATAATATCTTAACTCAGTTTTTAACTGAATCTGCTTTTTTAACTCTTTTTGGCGGATTAATTGGGGTTGTTTTAGGGATTATATTTTCTTATTTAATTTCTCTTGGTATAAACTTTCTTGGCTATAGTTGGGCTTTTGTTATTTCACCAATTTCCGTTATTTTAGGCTTATCGATTGCTACTTTAGTGGGAGTTATATTCGGCATATACCCAGCAAAAAAAGCATCAAAGTTTTCTCCTATGGAGGCTTTAAGATACGAGTAAAAAAATCAAATATTAAATATCAAAAATCAAAATTAAGGAGTCGCTTCGCGACAATATAGATAAATCATGAGCGGAGCGTATACAGTAATTTTGCATTTTGACTTTATTATATTATGCTTAACTTTAAGGCAATAAAAATTGCAAGCGTTGGACTTAAGGTAAACAAGACAAGAACAGGTCTTACTATTTTAGGCGTGGTTATTGGTATTGCGGCAATTGTAATTGTAATGAGCGCCGGAGAAGGGGTTAAGGGGTTGCTTTTAGGCCAAATTGAGGCTTTTGGAACTAATATATTGGAAGTTGAAGTGAAAACGCCAGTTACCACAAAGACTAAAAGCCAGGGGCAAGCAGCAGCCGACATTCAAGGTGGAATATCTATGGCAACAGGTGTTACTATAACAACCCTAACCTTAGATGATATGGAGGATATAGATAAATTAGAGAATGTCAGGACTTCTTATGCAGGGATTTTGGGTCAGGAATTAGTTAGTTATGGCAGCGAACTCCGAAAAGCATTTTTATTCGGAGCCAGTTCAGAATTTATTAATGTGGACCAGAGTGAAGTTGAGTATGGCAGGTTTTTTTCTGAATTTGAAGATAAATCGTTATCGCAGGTTGCAATTTTAGGTTCAGAAATTAAAGAAAAACTTTTTGGTGAATCTGATCCAATAGGGAAAAACATTAAAATTAGAAAAAGAAATTTTAAAGTTATTGGGGTTATGAAAGAAAGAGGGGCAACAGTAGGGCTTGATTGGGATGATCAGATATATATACCAGTTAGAACAACTCAAAAGAAGGTTTTGGGTATCAATCATGTAATTTACATGGTTCATGAGCTATATGATAGGTCTCTTGCTGAAGAAACCGCCGAAGAAGCAAAAGCAATCTTAAGGGACAATCATAATATAACTAATCCAGATAAGGACGATTTTAGGGTTGTAACCATGGATGAGATGCTTGAAATTATAGGAACAATAACTAACGTTATAACACTTCTTTTAATGGCTATTGTAACTATTTCTTTAATTGTTGGCGGAGTGGGAGTTATGAATACTATGTTTGTGGTAATTTCAGAAAGAAGAAAAGAAATCGGTCTGCGGAAAGCCGTTGGGGCAACGAATAAAGATATTTTAAATCAATTTTTAGTTGAATCTTTAATTATATCTTTTATCGGGGCGTTAATAGGGATTATTATTGGTTTGGCTATTTCTTATTTAATAGCTTTTACAGCAAGTAAATATGTGGGATCTGATTGGAAATTTGTTGTTAAATTATCTTCTATTGGAATATCTTTAAGTTTTGCTTTTACTGTTGGGCTTTTGTTTGGTGTTTATCCAGCTAAAAAAGCAGCTGAGATGGATCCAATTGAGGCTATTCGGAGCGAATAATGCGGTTTTTTAATATTATTTTAGCAAATTTTCTTGTATCATATTAAAATAAAAAGTTATTAATATTTCCGCGGCCGCTAGATTTTTAAGATTTTTAAACAAAATAATTTAGAGTTATTATTATAATTAAGCAGGGGGTGATAAAAAACCCTGTCAATTGATTTTGACAGGGCAAATATTTAGTTCTTATTTATTTTTTCCGGTTATATTATATAAGCGATGTAGAGCGAGCGAATTAATCACCCTCAAGCTCTTGGCACAGGGGTATATATTAGGCCGGATTTTTTAAATAGGGATTTTTTTTGATGGATCTTTAATATTAGGGTTGATTGTTTGTTCATTTTTGCCTATTCCCGAGAAAAGGATGTATTCGAAATTATATTTTTTAGTATCTGGTTCGAAATTAGTGATAAAAACTAAAGCAGAATCACCTTGTATTGATTGATTTTCTTCGGTATAAAAAGTTGTTGTTAATATATAAGTTGTATTTAATTTAAAATTTTCTAGAATAATTTCTTTGCCCGTAACCACGCATCTTCCAAAGAACTTAAGATCATGTTTATTATTATTGTTTTGAACTCTAATAACAACTCTTTTTAATCCTTCATGCGGTATGGGCGGTAGTAATAAATTATAGGTCTTATCTTTATTGATAGTTATAAAGAAGCTGTGAGCAGCGATTGAGTTAAAAATAAAAGTTGTTAAAAAAATAGTAAACAATACCAGTTTTGCAATAGAACTTTTCTTCATCTTCTTATCCCCCAAGTTTAGTTTTATTAAAAAAATCCCAAGTTGTAATGTTCGGTTAGTTTTCTTAATTTTCTCAAGAATAACCCATTTTGTCAACCCAGTTAAATGATCCTGTTAAATGCTCCGCTAACTGGTGGAGCAATCCCGCCTTTTGCGTGAAAAAGGCGGGATTATTTAGCCGCGTCGTTTATTGTAAATAAATCAAAATTATTATAAACTGTATATACTATGAAAATTTTACTAACAGGTGGCGGAACACTTGGCTCTGTAACGCCACTGCTTGCAATTAAGGAGGAATTAGAGAGAAATGGGGATAATCATGAGTTTCTTTGGGTTGGGACAAAAAACGGCCCAGAAAAGGCCTTTGTTGAAGGGCAGGGAATAGAATATAAAGGAATTCACTCTGGAAAACTAAGACGTTATTTTAGTTTAAAAAATATTACTGATATAGCTTTAATTAAGTTGGGATTTTTTGAATCCTTGGGAATTGTGAAAAAGTTCAAGCCAGATATAATTATTTCAGCCGGGAGTTTTGTTAGTTTTCCGGTAGTTTTAGCTAGTTGGATGCTTAGAAAACCGACGTTAATCCATCAACTTGATATTAGGCCGGGGCTAGCCAATAAATTAATGGCCCCATTTGCTAAAATAATTACCGTTGGCTTTGAAAAATCACTTAAAGATTATCCCAAGGAAAAAACAACTTGGACGGGTAATCCAATTAGAAACTCTCTTAGGGTGACACTTAGTACAGAAGAGATTAAGGAAAAATTTAGTTTAAATAAGGATTTGCCAACACTTCTTATTTTAGGTGGTGGGACAGGGGCTCAGGCTATAAACGATTTAGTTAAGAATAGTTTAGACGAGCTAGTAAAATCATTTCAAATCATTCATGTAGCTGGAAAGGGTAAATTAGATAAAAAGTTAAAGCACAAAAGGTATCATGTTTTTGGCTTCTTAGATAATTTACCAGAAGCATATCAAGTTGCCGATGGCGTGGTGTCGAGGGCTGGGCTTGGAACCTTAAGCGAGTTGTCTGTCTTAGGAAAGTCATCTTTAATTATCCCTATACCAGATAGTCATCAAGAAGAAAATGCGGATATTTACTTAGAAGCTGGAGCAATATTGTTGGCTGATCAAAGAAAATTAACCTCAGAAAGTTTTGTGGCGAAAATCAATAAAATAATGTATAATAAAAAACTAAGACAAGAACTAGAAGAAAATATGAAAAAAATATCCAGTTCAGATTCTAATCAAAAAATAATTAATATAATTAAACAAATCGCAAAATAGACTATGAATTTAATAAAAAAGAACGGTTATTTAAAGAACGGACTTTCACAAGGATTTATTTCTCTTTATACCGGGAAGATGATTACTGTAATTACTTATGGTATTAGCAGTATTTTTCTTCCTATTTTTTTATACAAAACCTATGATGCTCAGTTAAAATATGTTGTTTTATTTTATGTAGTTGGTACTTGGCTGTATATTTTTTCTGTAGCTTATGGGGCAAAGTTTCTAAATAAATTTGGCTTTAGGAGAGCTCTTAGACTTAGTGTTGTTTTTGGTGCTCTTTTTTATGCTTCATTTTATTTTATAAATGAAACTAATATAAATTATTTAATTATTTTGCCAATAATAGCTTTAACTTTATTTAGGTTGACTTATTGGCTACCTTATCATGTTGATTTTGCAAAATTTACCAGCAAAAAAGAAAGGGGAAAACAGCTTAGTGTATTGGAATCAACAAGGCTTATTATTAGCGTTGTTTCACCTTTGGTTTTTGGTTTTTTAATTGCTAAGTTTGGGTTTGAAATAATGTTTCTATTTGGAGTATTTATTTATTTGATGTCTGGAATACCTTATCTGTCAATCCCAAGAACAAAAGAAAAGTATTCTTGGGGATATAAAGAAACCTGGAAGCAGTTTTTTGCTAAGGAAAATAGGGGTATTGTTATTGCTTATATAGCCGATGGAGCAGAAAATGTTGTTGGTGTTATTATTTGGCCGATATTTATTTGGGAGCTGTTAAAGGGAGATGTTTTACAGGTTGGTATTATTTCAACTTTGATTGTTGGAATCAGTGTTGTTCTGCAGCTAGTTCTAGGTAAGTATACGGATAAAATGGATAAGAAAAAGATGCTTAAAATGGGTAGTATTTTTCACGCTTTTGGTTGGATAGCTAAGATTTTTGTAGCGACGGCTTTTCAGATATTTATAACAGCAACTTATCATAATTTATCTAAGATATTCATTCGCACTCCGTTTGATGTTTTGACTTACGAAATGGCAGCAGACGAAGGTCATTATGTTGATGAATTTACGGTGATTCATGAAATTGCAATTGGTATAGGTAAGTCTTTAATGTTACTTTTGATTTTATTTGTTTCTATGTTTGTTAGTCTTCAATGGACTTTTATATTGGGTGCATTTGCGGCACTTTTATATAATACAATTGAATTTAACAAATTAAAAAGAGAGACAGCGTAGAAGCAAAATCTCTCTTTGGATTTAAGCGTTTGAATATTCATGACCACACATTAGGCAGGTGTTGTTTTTTTTATCCTGAATTTGAACTATCGGCGGGTGAATACATTCTGTGGATGGAATTTTAAAGTTTTCCTTAAAAACTCTTTTTAGGTTTGCATGAACTGCGGTTATTCCAATATGAGCTTTTGTAAATTTATCTGACTGCTCTCTAGGTGTAATAATTTTAGAGTTTTCTATTAAAGTGTCTGAATGCTCTAGGTCCCAAGTCGCTTTTTCTAGTTGTTGCAATAAATAAAATGTGTATTTTATAGCCCAACCGGTCAACCCATATTTACTAATCATTTCAGGTGTTGTAATTTTTAATTCATCTAGTTTTTTTAAAGCTTCCAATAAGTCAATTTTATCAATTTTTTCGCTCATATTTCCCCCTAAAACAGTGGTTTTGTTGGTGAAAAGTGCAATTTAGTAAAATCGTAGCCTAAAATAGGCAAAAAGTCAACTATAAGGGGCTCTATAATATTAATGGTGGCGCAAAACTCTATTTAAGAGCTAAAATTAGC
>CAYNJS010000038.1:0-8034 GCA_964397635.1 uncultured Gammaproteobacteria bacterium | reverse complement strand
CCAGTAGAGATACCGCTGACATTGGTCATAAAGCGACCAGTTGATAAATTCCCATCATCAACTAGTTTATCAATTTCCATAAGCATGTCATTGGGTATTCGTCCGCTATTGGAAGGAGTGGCACCAGGAGGGTCATCATCAAGTACTATAAAAGATTCTATTTTTCCATCATTATCATAATCTCCATTTTCAATTCCTATGTGTCTGTTCCATTCATGTTTTTTATTATAAATCCCCATTTTTATATAAGGGCCATTCCAGCCACCAACGCCAAGGCTGTTTAAGAATGGATCAGTTAGCGCATTGCAGTGGACACGGCACTCGCCGGGCAACCTATCGGTGTCCAGGTGGTATATGTCAAAAACTTGAATATGTTTTATTTCGTGTGCGGTCTTGCTGATACGCGCTTTATCTTTGGCATTTCTTAAAGATACAACGCTAAGTGTAGACAGTAAACCAATAATAGCAACAACCACTAAAAGTTCAATCAGGGTAAAGCCCCGGTAATTTTTACATTTTTTTAATTTCATTTGATTGAAAAAAGATTTAACACCCTTTTGGTCTCTGCCGCATTTATATTAAAAAATTCTCAATGATAACCTTTTAATAATCTTATGCTCTTGGCGCAGGGGTATATATAATTATATTTTATAACTTTTTTTATTAATTATCAAATGCCTTTTTATTAACAAAAACAGGTTAGAATGTCGTCTAGCCAACGGAGCAGTATCGAACAAAAAACAGACTTTAAGGGTCTGTTTTTTATTATTTTCATGATTTCTTTAGAAAATTTTTATCATTTCTTGATATGGGTTGTGTTATAATATTCAAAAAGGTGCCCGATTTAATAAATTAAAAAAGATACCTTTAAAGGTACCTTAAAAGGTACACAAATATTAGGAAGAGAAAATTAGAGAATAAAAATACTCGTATTTTTGTTGCCCCGGGTTTTCTTATTGACTTTTAATTAATTGGAGTAAACTTAATAAAACTAACCAGGGGGGAGAACGGTTAGTTTTTTATATCTGCACATTAAAATATAATTATTTTAAATATTGGAAATCATACAAAGGAGATTGACATGAAACTTAAAGAAATTGATTTTGGTAATGTTTTTGCAGCTTCAGGAACTTTGAATAATTTTGGTGAAGGATGGGAGCCGTTCCATGGCTTAAAAAAAGAGCTTTCGGGATTTGATTTTACAGGATCTACTTTTATTTCAAAAACCACAACAATCGATTCACGGATGGGAAAGGATAAAAATGAACAGGGTAATTTGGATCTCAATCGAGATACATTACAGCCAATAAATTTATTTCCCGATTGTATTAAAGTTAATTGGATAAAAGGTGAAGTTTTAAATGCTGTGGGATTAAGCGGTCCGGGATTTGCAAACCTGCTTAATATGGGCCGTTGGCAAGATATTAAGCAGCCATTTTTTATTTCTTACATGGCTACTCGAGGAACTAAAGAAGAGCGACTAGAAGAAGATAAGGAATTTGTAAGACTGCTTTCGGGTGAGCTTCCAAAATTTAACACTCAAATCGGAGTTCAGTTAAATATTTCTTGTCCAAATATGAAGGGCGATTTAATTGGCTTTGCATATGAAACAAGCGATCGTTTGAAAGTTTTATCTCGTTTAAATATCCCAATCAGCGTTAAGATTAATGTTATGACCCCCATTGAAGTTATTAGGGAAATTATTAATGAAGGAAACTGTGATGCAATCGAAATTCCTAATACTTTGCCGTATGGGGAACACTCTAATGAAATAAATTGGAGAAAAAAATTTGGCTCAAAATCACCGTTGGACAAATATGGCGGCGGCGGATATTCGGGAAAAGAAAACTTTTTATTAGCAGTAGATTGGATCGATAGAGCCAGAAAAAGCGGTATTAATGTTCCAATTATATGCGGAGCGGTTTTTAGTAAAGATGACGTAGAGTTAACGCATAGCGTTGGTGCTAGCGGGATCGCATTTGCGCGGTTATCTATAGTTCGACCATCGCGAGTAAAATCAATAATCGATTACGGAAATTATATTTTCCGTGACAGATAGGGGGAGAGATTCATGAAAGATATTTCCATTATTAAACCTTATAATCTCCATGCGCATTTTCGGACTGGGCAAATGTTAATTAATGTTCTGCCGTTTACATCTATCGCTTTTGCCGGAGCAGTAGCCATGGGCAATACCTTTGTTACAGAGGCTCAGGATGTAATTCGCTATAGAGAAGAAATATTAGCCCATGCCCATAACGGGTTTAACCCTATTATGTCTATTATGTTGGTAAATAAAACTACGCCGGAAATAGTTGAAGCAGCCTACCGGGCAGGTGCCAAAGTTTTAAAATGGATTCCTGGCGGAGCTTCTACCAACTCCGAAGATGGCGTATCTCTTCTTAATATGAAAAAGTATTATCCGGTATTTGCTAAAGCCGAATCCTTAGAAATGATTGTTTCTGTTCATTGGGAAGCTATTCGGGACTTTGTCAGTGGAAAAGAAATTCCAATGTTGTATAGAGAAGAGGCCGCAATCCCATTTTTTATTCAACTTGCAACTGATTTTCCAGGATTGAAAATTGTTGCTGAGCATGTCACAACCAAAAAAACGCTTGAAGCAGTTGAAATGTTGTATAATATGGGTTGTAATGTAGCAGCCACTATTACTTCACATCATCCAGTACTTACTTATAGTGATGTGTGTGATGCCGATGGTAATGTAATTAATCCTTTGAATTATTGTTTGCCAATTGCCAAGCCGGATCAAGATAGGCTAGCTATCAGAAAGGCCATGGTGAGTGGAAATCCGTATTATTTTTATGGAGGAGATAGCGCTCCTCACCCAGGTTTTTGGAAGTCTCTTAAGTTGTTAAATGGGAAGAGTCCAAGGGCGGGAATTTTTTCTGCACCAGTTGAAATACCGCAACAACTTGAAACTTTTGAAGAAGAGGGGGCATTGGATAAGTTTGAGAATTTTCATTCTGTATTTGGTCCGCAATTTTACGGCTTGCCACTAAGCCAAGAGACTTTAACTGTAAAAAAAGAAACTTGGCGTGTTCCTTATGAATACGAAGGTATTCCAATTTTTCGCGGAGGAGAAGAATTAAGTTGGCAAATAGTTTAGTAAATTTAAAATAAATCTATGATAATTAGCCCCGTTGAATTATAATCAGCGGGGTTTTTAAACCGACTTTTCATATGAAAAGTGTATGATTTATTGGAAATAGATATTTTAATTGGAGGGCATTTTTGATCGCTCTTTTTATAAGCGACGTACTAACCCTGTTTTACCCTGTTAAATCATTTATTCCTCTAGGCTTGCCTTGAGGTTTCCTTGCAAGGAAGAGTTTGAGAAACCAATGGTTTCTCAAAATGATAAATCTTCCCTTGGATACCTCGTGGGCTTGCCCCGAGGTAATTCATTAATTTTTTTCGAAAATTGCATTAAAGATGCATTTAACCAGGGTAAATAATTTTCAAATTAAATTGCTTCGCATTTAATTAGGGTTGACAAAAAAGAAAAACTATGATATTATTATGGTTATGCTTTCCCTCCTTCGCTAAGGCTACTAAAGCTACGGCGGGCAAGTAAAAAATTAAATATTAAAATATTTGTACTCACAAATGGCTGTCATTATTATTGTAATATTATTATAATGCAAATCTTTGGGGAATTCTTTATAAAAGATTTGACTCGACAGCTTACGGGGGGCTGTCACTAAACCCCATATTAGGACTGGGTGAAATATAATAATTTATGACAACATTTAAAGATCTTGGCTTGAATGCTGAGATACTAAAAAGCCTTCTAGATTTAGGATTTGTGGAACCTTCTCCTATTCAGGATAAGACAATTCCATTCATCTTAAAATCAAAAAAGGACATAATTGCTTTAGCTCAAACCGGAACAGGTAAGACGGCTGCTTTTGGTTTGCCAATTTTAAACCAAATAAAAGCAAAGGATAAAATTTTACAAACAATAATTCTTTGTCCAACAAGAGAATTAAGTATTCAAATTTCTGAGGATTTAAAGAAATTTGCCAAATATTTAAAGGCTATCTCTATTACCCCTGTTTATGGCGGAGAAAGAATCGATCTTCAAATTAAAGCATTAAAAAGAGGAACTAATATTGTTGTTGGAACACCAGGTCGTGTTCATGATCTTATAAGAAGAAAGGCCTTAAAACTTCAATCTATTAAATGGTTGGTTTTAGATGAGGCCGATGAAATGTTAGACATGGGATTTAAAGATGATCTAGATGCTATTTTAGCTCAAACTTCAAGCTCAAGACAGACTTTGCTTTATTCAGCAACTATGTCAAAGAGCGTTCATTCTATTGCTAAGAGATATATGAAAGAAACTCAAGAGATAAGTGTTGGTGAGAGGAATGTCGGATCAGACAATGTGTCTCATGAGTATTATGTTACTCAAGCCAGAGACAGATTTGAAGCTTTAAAAAGAATTTTAAATTCTTTACCAGGAGTTTATGGTATTTTATTTTGTCGAACAAGAAACGAAACTCAAACAGTAGCCGATAAATTAAAACGAGCCGGTTATGATACCGAGGCTATTCATGGTGATATTTCACAAAATATGCGAACAAAGATTATGGATAGATTTAAACGAAAACAAGTTCGTTTATTGGTTGCAACAGATGTAGCAGCCAGAGGAATCGATGTTAATAATTTAACTCATGTTATAAACTACAATCTTCCAGACCAAAACGAAGCCTATACTCACAGAAGCGGAAGAACAGGAAGGGCTCAGAACAATGGTGTTGCTATTTCGCTTGTTACCCCAAAAGAAGTAAGAACAATTAGACAGTTAGAAAATATTGTTGGTAAAAAAATTAAACTCAGTAAAATTCCAAGCGGTGAAGATATTTATCAAAAACAAGTTGATAAGTTTATTGAAGAGCTTCAAGGTGCAGATTTAGAAAAAATTACCAATGAAAAACATTTTTCACAGATAGCTGATAAACTTAAGAAGATTAATAAAGAAGATTTGATAAAGCTTTTTATTTCCCATAAATTTAGCGATCTTATTGATGAGCAAAAGAACTCTAGGGATTTAAACGCCCAAGGCAAAGTTTACAGCGGGAAAGAAGATAGGGGGAGCGGTGTTAATTTAGAGATTAATTTTGGTAAAGAACATGGATTTGATATTAAGAGTTTATTTGCGCTTATTAATTCAAGTAAAAACTTAAAAGGGATTCAAATTGGAGATATAGGTTTAATGCCAGAATATTCTATTTTCTCAATTGATAAAGAAATTGCAGAGCAAGTAATGGCAGAATTAAAAGAAGCTAAATTTAAAGGTAAAGAAATTAAAATAAGAAAAAGCCTTAAGCAAACAAGCTTTATAAAGAAAAGAAGAAGTAGGCCTAATAGAGGTTTTAAGGGAAGAAGAAATAGTTATAAGAGAAGGGGTAGGTATTAATAAATTAAATACAACATGACAAATTTTTTAGTTGACTTTTCTCAGTCATTTAGATAGTATAACTATATATTTAAGTAGTTAATATAGGCCAATATCGTGAGATCTTAGTCGCTTTTAAATAAATTTATTCATAAAACAGCCTGTGCTCTTGGCACCGGAGTATATACATTATGAGACAATCTCAACTCTTTACCAAAACCATTAAGGAAACCCTAAAAGACGAAACATCGGTTAATGCCCAATACTTAATGAGAGCTGGATTTATCGACAAATTAGGCGCTGGAATTTATACATTTTTACCCCTTGGCGTTAGAGTTCATAATAAAATTAAAGAGATTGTTCGAGAAGAAATGAATGCAATCGGCGGCCAAGAGATCCTAATGCCGGCTTTAACCCCAAAAGAAAACTGGGTTAAGACCGATCGCTGGGACAATTTTGATGCTTTATTTAAACTTCAGGGCCATGACAAGAAAGAATATGCCTTAGGAGCAACTCATGAGGAGATTGTTACTCCGCTAGTTAAAAAATTTGTTTTTTCATACAAAGAACTGCCTGCTTACGTTTACCAAATTCAAACCAAATTTAGAAACGAACTTAGAGCTAAATCAGGTTTAATACGGGGTAGAGAATTTTCCATGAAAGATCTTTATTCTTTTCATAAAACCGAAGAAGATTTAGAAAAATATTATGAAATATCTAAAAAAGCTTATTTTAACGTATTTAACCGTTGTGGGCTGGGAAATATCACCTATTTAACATTTGCCAGTGGCGGAGCCTTTTCTAAATACTCCCACGAATTTCAAACTCTATCTAAAACCGGTGAGGATACTATTTATATCTGCGAAAAATGCAAGGTGGCTATCAATAAAGAAATTATTCATGAACAAAAAGCCTGCCCTCTATGCAAAAATAAAGATCTAAAGGAAGATAATGCTGTGGAAGTTGGTAATATCTTTAAATTAAAAACTAAATTTTCAGAGGCCTTTGAATTTAAATATGCTGATGAAGACGGCAAGCAAAAAGACGTTTTAATGGGTTGCTATGGCATTGGTCCAAGCAGAATTATGGGAACAATCGCTGAAATTTACAATGATTCCCATGGAATTATCTGGCCAGAAGAAATTGCTCCATTTAAAGTTCACCTTATAAAATTAAAAGGGGGGGAAGAAAAAGGGAAAACTGAAAAGGCAGCTGAAGAGATTTATAAATTTTTACAAAAAGAAGGCGTTGAAGTGCTATATGACGACCGAGAAGACGTTGGACCAGGGGCTAAATTTGCTGATAGTGATCTAATTGGCTGTCCGGTTAGAGTTGTAGTCAGTGAAAAGACTTTAGCCCAAAAAAGCGTAGAAATAAAACATAGAAATAAAGATGAAATGAAACTTATTAAGATTAAGGATATTAAGGAAATTTAAACAAATAACCAAGTTAAATTAAAAAATCAAATCTCAAAATACAAAATTTATGAGTAGCTTCGCGACAAATTTATTTAAAATTTTTAATTTTTATTTGCCATCTTGATTTTTTAATTTTTATATTATGTTTGATAATTTAAGAAAAAAATTTGGACAAAATTTAAGTATTGACCTAGGAACTGCTAATGTGGTTTTAAGCCTTAGTGATAAGGGAATTATTGTTAATGAACCATCTGTTGTAGCCGTTAACAACAAAACCGGTCAAATTCTAGCAATCGGCCATGAAGCTAAAAAAATGATCGGTCGAACCCCTCCGCATATCGAGGTTTCTAAACCGCTAGCGCATGGAATAATTTCCGACTTTGAGGTTGTAGAAAAAATGCTAAAGTACTTTGTAGATAAATTACATAGTGATAAAATTCTTTCTGCCTCAAGACCAAGGGTTATAATCGGTGTTCCAATTGGAGTAACAGAAGTAGAAAGAAAGGCTGTAGAAGACGCTGTTTTTTCTGCTGGAGTAAAGCAAGTTTTTATGGTGGAGCAACCCTTAGCAGCGGCCCTTGGCGCTCAAATTAACATTGAAGAGCCAAGTGGCAGCTTAATAGTTGACTTAGGAGCCGGAACAACTGAAATAGCAGTAATCTCCCTTGAAGGTATTGTTAACTGGAGAAAACTTGATATAGCCGGTGACAGGTTAAATCAAAACATAATTCAATCTATTCACGAAGACTTTAATGTGTTGTTGGGGGAAACCATAGCCGAAGACGTAAAAATTAAAATTGGATCTGCTGTGTCACAACAAAAAGAACTTTTAATGAAAGTAAGCGGACGAGATCTGGTTAACGGCCTACCAAGAGAGATAGTTCTAAACGATGCTCATATTAGAGGCGCAATAGAGAAGTCCCTAAAACTTATTATCGACGAAATAAAAGCAACACTAGAAACAACCCCTCCAGAATTAGTAGCAGATATTTACAAAAAAGGGATTGTTTTATCTGGAGGAGGAGCCCTCTTAAAGGGAATTGATAAATTAATCCATGAAGCCATTAAAATACCTGTTCACATCGCTGATGATCCTTTAACTTGTGTAATCAGGGGCCTAAATTCATTACACGAAGACAGAAAAATGCTAGACAATGTTGTAGCCCTAATAGACAACTCTCCAGTTATTAAATA
>CAYNJS010000037.1:0-8088 GCA_964397635.1 uncultured Gammaproteobacteria bacterium | reverse complement strand
TGGCTTAGGTAAAGCATTTTTGAGAAAAAAAATTTAGGCGTGCGGAAGTCAGGAATGTTATTCAAATAAAAAATCCACCGAACGTTTTCCGTTTTGGTGGATTTTGCAATATTAAGTACTAATTTTCAAATTTAACCTCTGCTAATTTTTTCTTCATTTATTCTCCTTTTAATAAAAAACTCTTATCGAGAAAGCATTTTCAACTATTTTTCTTATCATTATTGATGATAAGAAAAAATCGAATCGCGGATAAAATCGACAAGCAGATCTTTTGATTCCTGAGTCAATTGGGCAGGCGTATAACCTAGTTTTATATTATAATAGCCTTGTCCCAGTGGTATAGCGTCAACGCTTACACCTGGGATATCATTAAGAAGCTCAATATCTGCAGACGGCACATTTATAATTGTGGCAGTGGTTAGCATTTTCTTTTTCATTTTGAACCCTCCTGAGGCTTAAAAACCTTATTAAAAAGTTTAGTAAAAAATAGCATCGCTATTTCAGAAGAAACCAAAAGATCCTTAGTAGCTTCTTTTTTTACTTTAACTTCAGCTTCTACGGTAGCCGTCCAATCTGCAGATGTGGGCTTAATAACTTTTAGACTTATAATGTCAATGATGTTATTTTTTTCCAGATCAGTTATTTCAAGCAGAGTTGCCTGAATTACAATAGGTTTTGTTTTAGGTGCTTTTATAATTTCAATCATCCTTCTTTTTCCTTTAATATTTTTATAATTTCTGCATTTTGATCAATAATTACCTTATTTTGAATAAATAAGGCACGAAACGAAAGATTACAAGCATCAGCGACTAACTGACCATGACTACCCTTGGGTGGCATTTCTGTTAAAAGATCAAGGCTACTTTCTGTCGCCGATATTAATGTTTCTGCTTTTTTAATTAAATCCTGAGTATTTTCATTTAATACAAAATTACCGTCTTTAGTCATAATATTTTCTCTCCTTAAACATAGAATTGTGGTTGATAAAATCAACTAAATTGTAACGTTCACTTGAATTTTTACCCCGCACCATTTATTATTTTCAATATTATCAATAGTTTCTTGATTATTTATTTAATGATATTATTATCTTAAATAAAGGCTTGTTATAAAAGGTTGCCAGGCAGGTATTCATGTTATAATATTATATATATGGTAAAAAGTCAAGACACATCCAGCTCACTTTTAAAAAAAAGAGGGCTGGATAAAACTAAAGAAAAAGTAAAAAATTTACCCCATAACCCGGGGATTTACATTTTTAGGGATAAAAAGGGTAAAATTCTTTATATTGGTAAGGCAACTTCACTTAAAAACAGGGTGGGGTCATACTTTGTAGGCGCTCATGATACCAAAACAGAAAAATTAATATCTCAAATAGATAAAATTAACACAAAGGAAACAGAAACTGTCCTGGAGGCCCTTATACTAGAAGCTAATTTAATAAAAAAATATAGGCCAAAATATAATATTCAACAAAAAGATGATAAAAGTTTCTCTTATTTCGTTATTACAAAAGAGGATTTTCCAAGAGTATTAATTTTACGTGGCACAGAATTAAAAAAACTACAAGCTACAAGCTACAAACTACAAGCTAGTTTCGGTCCCTATACCTCAAAAAAACAAATGATCACAGCCCTTAGAATCATTAGAAAGATATTTCCATTCCATGCCTTAAAACAAAAAAGCGAAAAAGGCTGTCTTGACCACCAGATAGGCAAGTGTCCTGGTCCATATGCCGGAAAAATAACCAAACAAGACTATAATAAGAATATTCGGGGAATAAAAATGATTTTAGAGGGCAAAAAGAATGACTTGATTAAAAAAATGGAAGTAGAAATGAAAAAATTAGCTAAATCCCAAGATTTTGAAAAAGCTACGAGCTTTAGAGATAAAATATTTGCTCTTCAGCACATCCAAGATATAGCTTTAATATCAGACGACAGAAAAATTCAAATTCCAAATTCCAAATTCCAAATTCCTCGCATCGAGGCTTATGATATATCAAATATTAGCGGACGATTTGCTGTTGGATCCATGGTTGTTTTTAAAGGCAACAAACCTAACAAACAAGAATATCGTAGATTTAAAATTAAAAGTGTTAAAGAGATTAATGATGTAGCCATGATGAAGGAGGTTCTAGAGAGAAGAATAAAAAATAATTGGCCAATACCAAACTTAATTTTACTTGATGGCGGAAAGGGACACCTTAACGCCGGGACAGAAATTTTAAAAAAGCATAATTTAAAGATTCCAGTAGTTGCAATTGCAAAAGGACCTACTAGAAAAATTTCTAATTACCAATTTCTAATTTCTAATCAATTTCCAAAAAATAAATTTCCGAAAGAAATAAAGGATATTTTAAAGGATAGAAACTTAATTGATTATATTATGAGCGAAGCTCATCGTTTTGCTATTCAATATCACAGAAAATTAAGAAAATCTTAGTTTAATTTACCACGTTAAATGCGAAGCAACCCCGCTAAGCGGTGTTATTTAACCGGGGTTGAAAGTGCTTTTAATTAAAGTTATACTGTAATATAGAGAACTTATATTAAGTTTTATTTAATGTCATTCCCGCGAAGGCGGGAATGATATGGGAGCAAAGTTATGGTTTTTTTAGCTTATTTAAAAGAATAAAAAAAGAAACTTGCTATGAGTCTGGATTTATTACATAATAAGCTATGTCAAAAGTTAATTTAGATAAACCCAGCCCCTTTAATTGGACTCCTGAACAATAAATCTAAATTTTAATTAAGAAAATCAGAAATAAAATAAAAATATGGATATAAAAAAAGAGCTGGGTGAAATAAAAAAAATATATTTTATTGGTATAGAAGGAGCAGGAACATCGCCACTGGCTCAAATATTTCACAATCTTGGATTTGAAGTGCTTGGCTCAGACAATGGCGATGGTTTTTATCGTGATGTACTAGAAAAAAATAACATCAAAGTATTTCCTGATTTTAAAAAAGAAAACTTACCAGACGATGTTGATCTAGTGGTTCATTCTACGGCTTTTAAAGAAGATAACCCAGAAATGCAAGAGGCTAAAGCTAAGGATTTGCCTATTCTACCTTATCCAGAGGCATTATCCCTTGTTTTTAATAGAAAAAATGGGATAGCTGTAACCGGAACTCATGGCAAAACAACAATTACCGCCATGGTTTCATCTATGATGCAAGAAGCCAAGCTAGACCCAATGGCAATAGTGGGTAGCAAGGTAACCAACTGGAAAGGAAACGCTTTAATCGGCTCAGGAGATTATTTTATCCTAGAGGCCGATGAATATCAAAACAAACTGCAATATTATAAGCCAAAAATAGTTATTTTAAATAACATTGATTACGATCATCCGGATTTTTATCCAAGTTTTAAAGAATATAAACAGGCTTTTATGGATTTTGTAAAAAAATTAGATACTAAGTCGGTTGTAATAGCTAATTTTGACGATAAAGATGTTCGTGAGGTAATAAAAGACATAAAGGCTAAAGTTATAAGTTTTGGCAAAAATAATGCTGACTATTCAACACAGTTTGCTGATGATAATAGTCCGGATAATAAATTTTATGTTTTTGAACAAGAAAGAAATTTAGGGGAATTTAAAGTTGGCGTTATCGGAGATCATAATATACTAAATTCACTTGCAGTAATTGCTTTAGGAAGATATTTAAATATTCCGGTTAATACCATAAAAAAATCCTTAGAACAATTTTCTGGGACCGAACGCAGAGCGCAAAAGAAAGGAATTTATAATGGCGCAATAATTTATGATGATTATGCCCATCACCCAATTGAGGTTGAAGTTTCCTTAAAAGCTTTTAAAAAAAGTTTCCCCAAAAAAAATATTTATTGCATTTTTCATCCTCATTCATACACACGAACCGAGGCACTCTTAGATGAATTTGCCGAAAGCTTAAAAATAGCAGATAAAGTAATAGTTATAGATATTTATGGTAGCGCCAGAGAAAATAAAGGTAATGTCCACTCAAAGGATTTAGTTAAACTTTTAGATGAAAAAGGTAAGTATATTTCAACCCTGGAAGAATGCGCTGAATATTTAAAACCATTATTGAAAGAAGGGGATCTGGCAATAACAATGGGCGCTGGCGATGTTTGGAAAGTAGGGGAAAAACTACTAGATGAATCCTTTGAAATTTAGTTAAAATTTGTTATAATATAAGTAACTTTAGGAGGACAATTAAACCTACTAAAAACATATGAAAAAGAGTATTTTCGGAATAGTACTTTTATTTTTTATTATATCCGTCTTTTCGGTAATTTTTGTGATGTACAATTACGGGCTACCAACTAAAAAAGATGCATCACAAAAACAAGCAACAGAAACAAGGCTCGAATGCACAAAAGATGAAGACTGCGTTCCAGAGGACCAACTATTAGGGGTTAAATATATTTGCGAAGAAAATAAATGCCGAACAAAAGCCCTTGGAAATCCAGCGTCAACTAACTGCCAAGAAAAAGGCGGGACTCTAGAACTGCGAACAGATAAAAATAAAAGGACTTATGGAGTTTGCGTTTTTAGGGATAAATCTGAATGTGAAGAATGGTTGTTTTTAAGAGAAGAGTGTATGCCAGGAGATTTTAATGCTAATGATAATATTTGGGAGGGAAAATTAGTATCAATTCCAGATACTAAATATGATAATTATTTTGAAATTATAAATGGTGATAGGGTTGGAATTAGTAGTGAGAATGAAGATATAAGCGATATACTAAACGCACTTAAGGAAAAAGATAATTCTATAAAAGTAGAGGGAATTCTTGAAGAGAAAATAAGTGCATACAATAAAAAACAAATTAATGTAACAGCTATTTTAGATCTAGGCGACATTACCTTTAAAAAAGTGCTCTTAGAAGAAAGCCAGGAAATAGCTGAAGATGCCTTAAAAGAAGACGATCAATACACTAGTGATAGGGGATCCAAAATATCTTTAATTGAAATAAAAAAAATAAATTGCCCTTATTGCTGGAGCTTTGCTTTTACTTACAATACCAGAAAAGGGGCTATAAAATTTATTGATATTATCATTCAAGAAGGTGAAATTAGAGACATATTTTATATTGAAGAGGATATATACAAAGACTGTAGCGAATTTGCATTAGCTAATATTTGCACTGAACAATATGAACCAGTTTGTGCTAAGGTTGAACTAAAATCAATAAATAACACCACAAATGAGATCGTAGAAGAAATTAAGTGGCAAACTTTCCCCAACGCCTGTAAAGCCTGTATAATACAAAAAAATACTGAAAAAGTTACTTGGTATAAAGATGGTGAATGCGACAATCAATAAGATGCTCAGGATTTTAGGGATAGTTAAGACTTTTAGGATAACTTATTTAAAAAAATTATAAATCTTAAATTACTTTTATGGCTAAAATCAATGCTCAACGTGACTTAACAGAAGTTCTTTTGTCAGAACAAAAGAAATACTCTCCTTCTAAATCATTAATTAAAAATGCTAACGTTCCTGATTATGAAAAAACCCTTAAAAAGGCTGCTAGAAATCCTGAAAAATTTTGGGAAGAAGCAGCAGAGGAGATTACTTGGTTTAAAAAGTGGGATAAGCTTATCGATAAAAGCAAAAAACCTTTTTATAAATGGTATGTTGGTGGAAAAACGAATATTGCCTACAATGCCCTTGATAGACATATTGAAGCAGGAAAAGGTAATAAATTAGCCATAATTTGGGAAGATGAAACAGGAAGAAAAAAGAAATTTACATACAACGAACTATTAGATGAAGTAAATAAAATGGCCAATGCCTTGCGTGGTATTGGTATTAGAAAAGGTGACAGGGTAGCAATTTACATGCCTAATGTTCCAGAAATTGCTATTTCTATGCTTGCTTGTGCCAAAATCGGAGCTATGCATTCAGTTGTTTATGCTGGATTTTCTGCTGGGGCATTAGAAGGCAGAATTAAAGATGCAAAAGCTAAAATATTAATTACAGCTGATGGTAGTTTTAGAAGGGGGAAAATTATTGATCTAAAAAGCATTGCAGATGCTGCGGTTAAAAATTGTAAAACAATTAAAAAAGTTATTGTTGCTAAAAACAACGGGGCTAAAATTAAATTTAATAAAAGAAGAGACGTTTGGTTTCATGACTTTGTAAAAGGTCAATCAACTGAAGCTAAAATGACAAAAATGGATGCCGAGGATCCTGCCTTTGTACTTTACACTTCGGGAACTACTTCTAATCCAAAAGGAGTAATTCATGTTCACGGTGGATACTCTGTAGGGGTAACAAGAACTATTAAGTGGGTATTTGACTTGAAAGGTGATGAAGTTTTTTGGTGCACAGCAGATCCGGGATGGATTACTGGTCATAGTTATATTATCTATGGACCGCTTCTTGCTGGTGTTACCACTGTAATGTATGAAGGCGTACCAGATGCTCCTACGCCCGACAGAATTTGGAAAGTAGTAGAAAAATACAAGGTAAATGTCTTGTATACTGCCCCTACCGCGATTCGTGCCTTAATGCGCTATGGAACAAAATGGCCGAAAAAACATAAAATGAAAAGCTTAAAAATTCTTGGCTCAGTAGGTGAACCAATTAACCCAGAAGCTTGGAAATGGTTTCATGCTCATGTTGGCAAAAGAAGGTGCCCAATAATGGATACTTGGTGGCAAACAGAAACAGGCATGAATATGATTACCCCACTTCCTTCTGCGCCCCTTAAGGCAGGCAGTGGTTGCAAGCCATTTCCTGGAATTATTGCTGATATTGTTGATAAAAAAGGTAAAAAGGTTCCAGCTGGAAAGGGCGGTTATTTAATCATTAAAAATCAATGGCCATCAATGATTAGAACTATCTACAATAATCCAAAAAGATACATAAAAACTTACTGGAGCCAGGTAAAAGGAGCTTACTTTACCGGTGATGTAGCTTTTCGTGACAAAGATGGATATTTCTGGATTCAAGGAAGAACCGATGATGTTTTAAAAATTGCCGGACACAGAATAGGTACTGCAGAGGTTGAAAGTGCTTTCGTACACCATAAAGCAGTTGTTGAAGCTGGAGCAATTGGCGTTCCTGATGCAATTAGAGGAGAGGTTATTAAAGCTTTTGTTATATTAAAAAAAGGCGTAAAAGAAAGTGAAGCCCTGGAAAAAGAATTAAAGAAAACCGTCAGAAAAATATTAGGTCCAATTGCTATAATTAAGGATATTGAATTTGTTGATAAGTTACCAAAAACCAGAAGTGGTAAAATTATGAGAAGAGTTTTAAAAGCTAAAGAATTAGGACTTCCTCTGGGTGACACAAGCTCACTTGTATAGAAAGGTGTCATTCCGGAATTTTTGAACAAAAAATATCCGGAATCTCCATCCCATATACTTATATGAGATTCATTTTCCTTATAATTTTATTACTACTAGCAAGCAGTGTTCTTGCTAGTAGTAATTTAGATGCAGACAGGGATGGTATTACAGACTATGATGAGTTAAATATCTATAAAACAGACATAAACAACCCAGATACTGATGGTGATAGTTATTCTGATTAGCTAGAGCTTAACAGTGGATACTCACCGCACAACCAACTAAAGACAAAATTAGAAGACAATGATTTTGATAACGACGGCTTAAACGACAGAATGGAGCTAAATTTTTACACAGACTTAACCAATCCCGACACCGACAACGACGGTTATTCTGATGGTATGGAAATTCAATATGGGAATTTATGGTATCCATGAGCTGCCATTTTGGCCTAGTGGAAAAAAGAAGGAGAAGATCATCTTGGAACTCCAGTTTCACACGGCTGTGTTAGACTAGGGGAAAGCGATGCAGAAAAACTCTACAACTGGACAGATATCGGAACCCCTGTTATAATTTATTAAAAAAATATTAATATTATTATTTTTATATAAGTTTGCATAACATATAATTTCTTGCTATTAAACAATAAAAAGTTTACATAATAACCAGTTATTCGCAATTCCGCTCCGCTCCATTGCGAATAACGCGCGCGGATACCTCCGCTGTCATACTCCATTCCGCTCCGCGGAACTCCGTATAACAGCGGATATCCAAAATTTCTTTACGCAAACCCTTCGGGATTT
>CAYNJS010000036.1:0-8452 GCA_964397635.1 uncultured Gammaproteobacteria bacterium | reverse complement strand
TAGGACATTTCTATTTGGCTCAAAGTATGACATTTCTAAATGGCCTTGACAGGATAAAAATTTTTAAATTAAAAAGCAACAAAAAAAGACCCTTTGAAAGGGTCTTTTTTTATTATTAAAATATTACATTTCCTTCCCGCCTGCATCAGCTATGCTTTAGGCATTGCGGGCAGGTTTTTCTTCTTCACCCCCCTCTGCTGGAGCTTCCTCTTTTTGCTCTTCAGTCATAGTCTCTTCTTCTTTTGGAGCTTCTTCTTCCATAGCAGGTTCTTCAGCCGGAGCTTCCTCTTTTGGCTCTTCAGTCATTGGCTCTTCTTCTTTTGATTCTTCTGCTTGAGGCATTGAAGGGACCTCTGGAACCCTTGGAGCTTCTGAGGTTACCCCCTCTTTTTTAGAGGCTGTGCTCATTCCAAGCATTAAATAAACCGGGCATAAATTAACTAATCCAGTAATAAGAATAATTGCACCTATTCCCATTACCCAATAATTCATACCTAGATAATAACCCGCTCCTAGAGCGATTAATCCGACAATGATTCTTACCATTCTGTCGGCACTACCCATGTTTTTTTTCATAATTGAATTTTAATAATAATTATATTTTAAAAAATTAAATAAAAAAATTACCTATTATCACCGTCTCCGCCAATAAGACCTCTTTTTTTTCTTGATTGCAATTTTAAAATATTCGCCTCAGCAATATCATCAAGGGATAATCCCAACTCTGTTGACATCTGAGCAATATACCACAAAACATCGCCTAACTCCTTTTTTATATTTCCCCTTATTTCATCGTCAATTTCTCCATTGTTATCCCTGATAACTTTTTTTATTTTTTCTGCTATTTCACCAGCTTCACCAACAAGACCTAGGGTTGGATATATAAAATTTTTTCCTACATTGGGATAAAGAGCAGTTTCTCTCGATTTATCCTGGTATTCCTTAAAATCCATAATTTTCTTAAATTACATCTATTACTTTAATTTTAGCTTTTTTTAATAAAAAAGCAAGCGTTTTACCCATAAAAAAGCCGACTTTTAAAAAAGTCGGCTAATTATCACTATATTTTACAAATTATTCACTTAAATCGCAAATCCTATTACCATCCTTATCTTCATAAAGACCACATTGACCTGGATAAGGATCATCTTCTAACCCCCACGGACAGGCTACCCCCTCTTCCTCTTCGTGATCATGAGCGTGTTTAAAATTAGCTACATACTCCCGAATATCTTCGGCATGAAATTCAATCCCATATTTATTGCCAATTTCTTTAATTGGAATTACAGCATCTTCTTCTTTTAATTTAAAATCAATTAAAAAATGTTGGAGATGGATCCCAGCTTCTTTAGAAACTTCTTCCAAGGTCATCCAGCCTTTTACATTCTCTGGATCAATTTTACCCGTAGCTGTATTAACCAAGTTAGCAGTTGGTACGCTCTTCCAAACACCGGCTGTCTTAGTAGTTCCGATAACGGCCAAAAATATAAAAAGCAATCCTAAGGCATATTTTTTAATGCTAATTTGCTCTTTAAATAAATTAATTGACAAAGCTGATTTAGGGCAGCTTGAAACACAAGTAGTACAATCAATACACTCAGCCGATTTCACCTTTTGGACATTGGAAACCTTAACCTTAACCGGACAACCCTTGTCACAAATTCCACAATCAATGCATTTTTTACTATCTCTCTTGATTGAAGCAAATCCTAGTTTAGAAAAAATCGCCGTAACCGCTCCAAGTGGACACAAGTATCGACACCAAAATCTATTTATAAAAATTGCGCCGAATAAAACTAAAATTGTTACAACATAAGCAGTTGCATGATCAGCTGCTTCATCAGCGCTAAAATCCCACAGGAGACCTTTGCCAAAATGAAAAAATGTCATAAAAGGATCATATCCCCTAAAGACAAGTGTTCCGGTAACAGCAGTTCCAACTAAAATAACAATTAGAACTATATACTTAATGTATCTAGCATATTTATCAACTTGCGCTGGTAATTCATACTTTTTCTTAGTTATTTTATTAAATAACTCCTGAACAGTTCCAAAAGGGCAAATCCATCCGCAAAAACCTCGTTTAAATATAAAAACTGTTAAAAGTATTCCGATAGCTAAGATTATGCTGCTTATCATAATTCTTGGCACAAAACTGCCGGTCTTTAAATAAGTATACAAACTTTCAAAACCCCCAAAAGGACAAAGTGCATCTACCGATGCTGCTTCTCCCCCGCCTAAAACAAAATGGTTAATAGAAAAAATTGTAAACAAAATTAAAAACAATCCTAATATAGAATATCGAGGTAATTGATTCTTTTTCATAAAAAATTTTTTTAAAAAATAACCTCCTTTTAAAAGAAGTTATTTTTATATACGTTAAATTTGTAAACTTTATTTCAAAGAAATTTTAAAATAATATTATTAAAAATAGAATAAATTAGAGCTAATATAGAAAAAACAAAAATAGCAATATAGTTCCACTTGGCCTTGCTAGATCTAAGGCCTTTTAAAATATAAAGCAAGGCATCGCGATCACCTTGATCTAATTCTTCCTTATTATATATCTTATGGGCTAGTTTTCTTTCTTTAATAATGTTAGCCCTACTACTGGCAACCCTATACCGATGAGCAAAATACCAGATAAAGCTGATTGTTCCGACGTGCCAGGCAATCTCTACCCATAATTTACTATAATGATTAAGGATAACAATAATCCTATAAGAAAAAGTTGCCGTGACCCCGACCCAAAATAAAAGTACTCTGTAATATTTTTTACTAAGCTTGCTTTTTGACATAATTACATTGTATCATTCAGAAATTTTTGTAAAATAAAAATTTCTGGAATCTAGACTCCGGATCAAGTCCGGGGTGACATTTTAAAAAATAGATTAGATTCCGAAAAATTCTTTAGCATTACGAGTGGTAATCTTTTCAATCTCCTCCTCACTTACCCCTCGAATTTCTGCGATCTTTTGCGCAATATATTTTACGTAGACCGGCTCATTCTTCTCTCCCCTGTGGGGTGGTGGTGTTAAATAAGGAGAATCGGTTTCAACCATAAATTTATCCTCAGGAATATCTTTTATCCATTCATATCCTTTTACGAAAGTAACTATGCCCGTAAAAGATACCATAAACCCTAAGTCAAAATATTTTTTTGCGGTTTCCAGATCGCCATCAAAACAATGCACCACGCCTTTAGCTTTAGAGTAATGAATTTTTAGTTTTGTAATTATTTCGATTAAGTCATCATGAGCTTCACGAGAGTGAATTATGACCGGTAAATTTAATTCTTGGGCCAGTTCAAATTGTTTAATAAAAACTTCTTTTTGTTTGCTTTTTATCTCTTCAGTTTTTTTCTCATCAACCTCTCCCTTTATCCTGTCCTTTATGTGAAAATAATCCAAGCCAATCTCGCCAATAGCTACAACCTTTTTACTCTTGGCTAATTCCTTATAGTCTTCATAATTAAACTCTTCGGCCCTACTTTCAAACTGCATATCTTCCTCGTCAACATTAGCTGCTATTAAATGAATCGGATGAAGGCCAACAGCCGCATAAACCCCCAAATCATAATTTTCTGCAATACTGACAGCACGTCGCGAAGTAGAAAACTGCGAACCTACATTAATTAGCCAAGTATTATTATCCAGCGCCCTTCTAATGACTTCATCACTGTCAGATCGGAAGCTATTAAAGTTTACATGGGCATGAGTATCGATTAACATAATTATTTTAATTTATTATTACTATTAGAACAGCATATAGCTACAGCCAATCCATCGGCTGCATCATCTGGTTTTGGAATTTCCTTTAAATTTAAAAGTGTTTTAACCATTTGCTGAACTTGCTGTTTTTCGGCTCGGCCATAAGAAGCTACGGCCTGTTTAATTTGAAGCGGGGTATACTCCTCAATTAGCAAACCTGCCTGAATCCCGGTTAAAATTACCACGCCCCTGGCTTGGCCTACCTCAATGGCTGTCTTAACGTTTTTATAAAAAAACAAATCCTCTACAGCCATTACATCTGGTTTATATTTTTTAATTACATCTTCTAATCCTTCATGAATTTCTTTAAGTCTTGTTGCAAATGGCAATTTAGCGTGGGTTGTTATGGCTCCATAATCAATTGCTTTCAAATTGCCTGATAAATCTTTTTCTACTACGCCATAACCCAAAATAGCAAACCCTGGGTCGATGCCAAGAATTGTTATTGGGAATTTGTTATTTGTTATTTGTGTTATTTTTTTCATTATAACAATTTGTAGCATTTGTAGCGACCTGGTCGCTACAAAATTATTCTATTAAATATTTTTGTGTTTCTTTTTTATCCTTCATATACAAAGCGTTTTTATCAATAAATTCTTTATACTCTTTAATACTATTAAATTGACTTAAAACAATATTTTTATCGCATAAATTATTTTCTCTTTTCCCAAAATAATCCAATAAACTGGAATATTTCCAATCCTCTTTTCCATATCCGTGGATAAAATAATTTTTATTCACATAAGCCGACAGATACAATAAATACTCGTCTGAATTTATATGGACGGCTTTAAATGGTCCTTGAAATAAACTACCTGATCGATCGTATCTTTTGTTGAAATACCAACTATATCCTCCGCATACTTTTTTAATAAATTTTGATATACCGTCATCTTCTATTTGCTTCAAAATCAAATGAAAATGATTCGGATTTAAACAATAAGCAATTATTTCAACTAACTCCGGTTGTAACGACCTGGTCGCTACAAAGAATCTACTTTTTTTCATTAACCTTTTTCCGGATAACACGCTCCACTTCATATAATTCAAGTGGTACTAATTTTATATTCTTCAAATGTGCTTTTATCTTATGATCATCAGTATCTTTTATTTTACTGTCAATCGCTTTTTGAATTTTAGACAATATTTCCTCGGGTGCCTGAATTGCACTAATAGCCAAAAGATCGATATCACCATATATACGTGCCTCTTGTTGTGATGGATGTATTGGTTTCTCTTTTTCGTTCTTGTCAATAAAAGTTTTTTTAGCCATTGCATCAATTTTTGATTTTTCCAAAGTTAATAAAACAGGATTTTGATTCGTTTTTTGATTTTGCTCTTCTATCGACAGTTTTTCAAACTCCTGCAATCGTCTTTCTGTTTGTGTAAAAAGTTCTTTGTATTCGCTAATAAATTTTTCATTTGATGTATCTGGATATTGTTCTTTTTCATTTTTTATTTTTGCAAAAATTTTATCAATAATTTTATTATTTGGCATTTTTTCAATAAGGTGATGTATTTCATAGTTCAAATCATCTCCTGAAGATACATCTGGAATCTCGCCTCCTTGCAAAGTGTCAACAACACGTTTATAGATAAATAATTTTTCTTTTTCAACAATAGGATTAAAATAATGCGGACGCTCAGCAATAGATTCCAGTTTCTCGCGACTGAATTTATACTCTTCTTGAAGTCGCTTTTGCTCTTTTTTTGGAAGTGCGTCCCATTGCTCCAAGATAACATTGGAATTATTTATATCATTAGCATCAAATACAAGGGATTTTGTTTCCGGTCGCTCAAAACCTCTAGCATAAAAATAGGACAAAGCTTGTCCCATTGGCTGATTTTCAGAAACAGAAATATATTTCTCTCTTTTTCCGCTCTCTGTCTTTGATAATTCATGCCCCATCTCCACGTCAGCACCGCCAAATCCAGTACCCCCTCTTACCATTTTACCCTGCTTTAAAATATTAAATAAAGCATAAGTTCCTGTGCCATGAACATACTGATTATCACGTTGACCTGATGATTCGATAATACGGCTCTGTAGAACTAGAGAAATATTCTGCTATTTTATAATTTTCACAAAATAGTTTCGTTTGTTTTCGCACTTCATCATCAGAAATTTCAATAAATTGTTGTTCTGCTTGTTGGGTGTTTTCTTGCTCTATTTTCTGAACTCCCAATTTTTTTTCTTCATTTTTATCAGTCATAATAATATAAAAATATGTAGAGACCAAGTCTCTACAAGATACAATTGGTATAAAAATTATTCACGTCATCGTTATCGTCCAGAGCATCAAAAAGTTTTTGCAGTTTTTCTTTAGTTTTTTCATTTTCTATTTTTTTGCTTTCTTTGGGGATGTATTCTAACTCTGAATAATCCTGGGTAATTTGTTTTTGCTCCAGCCCTTCTCGCACTTTTTGCATATCTTCAACTTTTGTATAAATTACAAGATCATCTCCGTCTTTTTCTATATCTTCAGCCCCCAGCTCAATTAACCCCAGCTCAAACTCATCAACATCAAGCCCCAAATTCCTAATTCCTAGTTCCCAATTCCCAATCCTTATCACTCCTTTCCGCTCAAATTGCCACATTACACTGTTTTGTCCACCTAACGATCCGCCGGCTTTAGAAAAAATATGCCTAACATCAGACACTGTTCTATTTTTATTATCAGTCAAAGTTTCAATTACAAAAAATGTATTATCAGGACCAAACGCCTCATAAACAGCCTCCTCAATAACGCTCCCCTTAAGCTCACCGGTACCTCTTTTAATGGCTCGCTCGATATTATCCTTGGGCATATTAACTCCTTTAGCCTGGTCAATAGCCATCTTTAATTTAAAATTAGTTTCTGGGTCTCCGCCGCCATCACGGGCCGCTACTGTTATATTTTTTGCCATCTTAGTAAAAATAACCCCTCTCTTTTGATCGGCTACACCTTTTTGCCTTTTTATACTTGCCCATTTGCTATGACCTGACATACATTAATTTTAGATTTATGATTTCAGATTTATGATTGAATTAATTTAATATAGTATAAATTTTAAATTTACATTAGACATATAAAAACAATGCAGCCAAATCCTATGCTCGCACCTTGATAAAGTGCCGTTTTCCTTTTTGTAAAATTTTTGCCTTACCGGATAGCTCAACTTCAAAATCTATATCTTTAATTTGTTCACTATCGATTTTTACCCCCCCCTGACCTACTACTCTTCTAGCTTCCCCTTTTGAAGAACATAACTTTGTCTCTGTTAATAAATCAAGTATATTCATACTTTCTTTTCCAATTTTTGCTTCTTTAATATATTTTGGAATACCCTTATCTTGAAAAACTTTTTTAAAATTTTCTTGAGCTGCCTCGGCCTTATCCTTACTGTGATACATAGTGATAATTTCTCGAGCCAATTTCATCTTTAAATCTCTTGGATTAATCTTATCGGCTTGCATATCCTTTTTCATTTCATTTATTTTATCCATTGGAACATCTGTTGCTAAGGTAAAATATTGAATAATAAGCTCATCTTTCATAGACATAATCTTTCCAAAAATATCATTTGGATCATCTTCAACCAAAATAACATTACCCCAACTAGTACTCATCTTTCGCCCATCAGTTCCGTCCATAAGTTCAAAAGTAATAACATTTTGTGGCTCTTGACCATAAGCTTTTTGCAGGGTTCTACCAGCTAAAACATTAAACAGTTGATCACTGCCTCCAATTTCAATATCAGATTTTATTGCCACACTATCATAACCCTGCATCAATGGATATAAAGTTTCTCTAAGTGAAATCCTTGTTCCTTCTTTATATCTCTTTGAAAAATTTTCTCTATCTAAAATTTGGGCTACAGAAAACTTATCTGCTTGCTGACAAATATCAAAATAATTCATTTTACCAAGCCACTCACTATTATAGTGAACTTCGGCTTTTTTAATATCAAAAATTTTACCCAACTGAGGAAGGTAATTTTTCATATTCTTTTTAACATCCTCATAAGTAAGCATTGGTCGCTCATTGGTTTTATCTGATGCATCTCCGATTTGAGCTGTAAAATCACCCACTATTAAAACTACTTGATGACCAAGCTCCTGAAATTTCTTTAATTTTCTCATTGTTGCAGCTCGTCCTATATGAATTTTTGGCCCAGTTGGATCAACTCCATACTTAATTCTTAACTTTTTCCCTGATTTTAATTTTTCTTCTAAATCTTTTTTTACAATTAAATCAATAACTCCCCTAGTTAAAAGCTCTTGAATTTTTTCTTCATTTTTCATATTTTATATATACACCCCTGCGCCAATAACGCAGGGTGATTAATTAGATAAATATTTTATTAACTGTGATTTAATACAACAGAATATTTACCCGATATATAAGCTCCCTGCCCGCAGTTATTATCCGCCCGCATGACTCGCGTCAGCGTCTCAGACGGGCAACGTTGCAGGCGGGCTCGGCTCGGAAATAGAAAAACTATTCGTTTTTCTATTTCTCTCGCTCTACGTCGCTTATAAATTTAATAATGCTAAATAACGTTAAATTGATAATAACAAAGTCAACAAGAAAAATCAAATTAAATTCATAGCCACAAACAGAAAACATCTTGCCTGGACCTTTTGTCTTACATTCTAACCCAAACCTTAATTTCTACAAAAAAGACATCTCTTAAGGTAT
>CAYNJS010000035.1:614-8470 GCA_964397635.1 uncultured Gammaproteobacteria bacterium | reverse complement strand
AAATAAATACTAGTGCTCCAAGCAACTACTCCAACGATAAATGAAATAAAAATTTTATTAGAAATTTTATTAGAACCTTTGAAAGCAATTAAAAAAATAAAAACGATATTTATAGAAATCGTGACAATCAATAAAAGCATATAAAATTTATTTTGTATTTATTTTCTATAAAAATATTATAACACAAAATAATAAATAAATAAAATAAAAAAAACCGGGCGATGACTTATGTGCTGAAGATTAAACACTGCATAACCCGGGACCCTCCTTTATGGGTCTCAGAATTTCAACTTGACCGAGAAGAGAAGAGCTAATCGTACCAGCACCATGGCCCACCGGTTCTGGCTAACCAAAATATGAAACGCTACCGGAGCACCCTCGTTAGCGAAGTAGTGCTCGTAATAGGTCCCCTGGTAACAAAGCTCGCCTTCGAGTTCTTTGGCAGAGAACTGCTTCTCCAGCCTGTGGAAGAGCTTCGGTAGAGCAACTCCGATGATGTGACGAACTCCCTCTCGGCGCATGTATCGATATGCCCCGAGAACAAGCGCCTCTCCGATCGGACCGCTCTCCCCGCTCTTGCGCACAAAGCGAGAGAACTCTCGAGTACTAGACTTGAAATACCCGTCAGGGTAATTAAGCCACTCGAAATAGGTCTCCACCGGAAACTGCCTATCTTCCCGCGGACATACCAGGCGCATCGACCCGACCATCTTCTGATCGCTACCATTGACCTGGATCGCGACCAGGTAGAAGCAACGACCCTGCTCGAGGTCGTACTCGTCGACGTCCAATCCGTCTTCCTGCGACTCGATAATACCCTCTCGGACATACCGATCGTGACGAAGCCTGTACATCTCCTGATACTCGCTCGGACGAGGTGGACGAACCTCAAGATGGCTTCCTCGGTTGAGGGAGCTCCTGATGATGCTCAACAGCATGGAACCTCGCCTCCTCCGCTGAGGAAGGACATCGGTAATCTCTATAGTAGTCACCATAGCGCCCTCCTCTGGGACCAGGGGGTTAAACATGCGCTTCACATCCAAGAAGCGAACCAACTATACCAATTATTATAAAAAAATGCAAATTCTTATAAACAAAAACTTGAGAATAAATCCCTTTCTAGGGTTATTTTATACAAAATATTAAATTTTTATAATATAATACCCTGTAACACATTAACCGTTCTATCCTTAATACACTCTAATAACTCTAGATCTTTATTAAAAAAACCAAACAACTCATCAAGTCTCCCGCTAATAAACCCTTTTAATTCTGAATTGATAAATAAAGGAATAATAAAAACAATATCTCGCTCTTTGATTTCCTTTGCTAAATTCCTAGATACTTTTTCATCCAAATCCTCCTTAGTACTATTATTTATTAAATAATTAAGCTCGTCTCTAATAATAATTCCTTCTGCCTTTCTTAAATTTTTTATCAAACTCTCATTATTCTTAATTATATTTTTTTCTTCAGAAGAATAATCAACCCATTCCCCGTTCCTCAAAACATAAAAAGAAACTTTATCTAGCTTAAAAAGCTTAACCATTTCCTCAGATAGATCCTTGCAAAAATTTTCTAATCTCATATCTGAAACTAACCTCATTCTATCTTCAATCTCCTCAAATTTTTTCGCTAAATCAATATAATCCTTCCTAAAAATAGAGTTAAATTTTTCCTCAAAATATTTTTTCGCTTTAGGCAAAAAAATGACTACTAAAGTTATTACTACGACCGCGGAAACATAACTATCTAAAGAAAAATATTTCTGCAAAATAAACTGTATTAGTATAGATAAAAATATCACTACTGCTAATAACAGGGTTAACGCAAGCACATAAACAAAACTTTTCTTTAGCACTACTTTTACATTCATTAATCTATATCTAGTAATCGCATATGCAACAATCCCGGAAAATATCAAAGTACTTAACGGACCATAAATAATTAACTTATCATAACCTAAAATTGGAAAAACAATATTAAAACTTAATCCAATTAATCCCACTATTGTCATTCCTATAATAATATATAAAACTTGAACCTTATAAATCCCTGTTAACTTTTTATATTTTTTTATTAAATTATATATACCAAGTCCTAAATACAAAACGCAATAAATTAAAAACCAATCATATAGAACTCCAATCTTAGTTTGAAATACACCTAACTCCTCAGAAAAATAAAACTCCTTAATATTAAAACTAAATGGAGTTAAGCATAACAATATTAAAGCAGGAATAAAAGAAAATATTACCCAAATATTAAATTTTTCTCTTTTAGGAAAAATAAAACTAAAGTATAAAAATAAAAATACTGCGATGATCGGCCCAATTATAGTTGCCTTAGCCCAAAATAATAATTTATCTGGATCTTGCAAGACATAATCCACCCAATCCGACATTAAGCTAGTAAAATTCCAAAAAGCAAAACATAAAACCATTAAAGCAAAAATTCTATTTACTAAACTTTTGTAATCTTTCCATAATACAACCAAAGCAATCCCTATATTTAATAAAAAAGCAATAAAAAGAACTATTGCTTCGGGATAAATATTTGTAATACTTAAAATATTCATAACCTACCTTAAAAAATTATTCCTCTGCCTCAACTGCCCCAAAACAACATTAGTTCTCTCTTGTGTGTATTTAAATAAATTAATATCATCTTCAGTAAAATTTCCTCCAGGTAATTTATTTCCGCCGGCTAAAATCCCGATTAATTCTCCCCCAAATTTAAGAGGTATGATAAATCCCAAGCTATACTTATTCATAAAATTTATCAATGACTTACTCTTTTTATCTCCTAAATATGATAATTCTTCTTTTATAATAATCTTTTCATCTTTGAATAAAATATCAACTAAGGCATTATCTTTTTTAAAATACTCTAAATCATCTTTAGGAAAAAATCTTTTAAACGACTTATTCCGATCATCTAAAACAAAAAATTCTATTTTTGATAAATTTAAAATACGTTTAATCTCTTCAGATAATTCCCGACAAAAATTTTCTATTCTGTAATTAGCTATAAATTTATACTTCTCAAATTCATCAAATTTCTTGCTTAAATCAATATAATCTTTTTGAAAAATATTATTCAATCTATCCTTAAGATAATCTTTTGATGAAGGAAAAGTAATAACTACAAATGACAAACCTAATAACACAGATAACGCTTGTGAAATATTAAAATAAATTTCTAAAATCTTCTCGATGAGAACGCCTCCTCCGACAACCAATCCTACTAACACTAAAATTCCCAGCCCGTACACAAAGCTTTTTCTTAATACCACTTTAATATCCATAAACCGATAACGAGTAATAGAATATGCAACACATAAACCAAAAATTATAGAAAACGGGGTACCATATACACATCCCCCATGATATCCAAGTATGGGTAATATTGCATTTGTAATTATCCCAACAAATCCAGCCAAACCAGCGCTAACAACAATATATGCAATCTGCGTTTTAACAATCTTATTTCTTGCATTGAAATAACTTCTAATTAAATTTGACAAAGCCCACGAAACATAAACTATAAAATGAACAGCATTAATTAAATATAAGATACCTGCTTCAAAAAATGTTCCCCAATTTGTATAATAATAAGTACTAGAAATTATATTTAACTCCGAAGGAATAAAGAATAACATGATTATAGCCGGAAAAAATATATAAAATAACTCCCATTTATTTAATTTTCTACTCTTGGGAAATATTTTAGAAAAATATAAAAAGAAAGCAGGAATAAATAAAGCCGTACCTAAAGTCCAATACCCAATAGCTAAGCTAATTTCCCAAACTCTAATAGTGTCTGATAAAAAATTAGTTAAATTCCATAAACAAACAGAAATAATCATAGCTCCAAAAACCACATTAACTTTCTTCCGCGGATTCTTAAAAAAGACCACCAAAGCAATAGTCAAATTAACTAAAAAAGTGATAAATAAAACTAACCCCTCTATTGTTAAATTTAAAAAAATATTTGTATATATAGACATACTCCTTTACCTTAAAAAATTATTCCTCTGCCTCAACTGCCCCAACACGATACTGGTCCTACCCTGCACATATTCAAAAAGCTCAATATCCTCACTAGAAAAACTCTCCGCGTCATCTCTCGCTCCCCCGCTCAAAAACCCAATCATCTCTCCCCCATACTTAAGCGGAATAATAAACTCTATCTCTTTTTTACTCATCAATTTAATCAACTGCCCAACTTCTTTTTCCTCTAACTCTGAAACTCCGTTACGTTTTTCAATCTGCCCATCTTTAAAATAAGTTAATTCTTCTTTAATAATAATTCCCTTGGTCTTATCTAAAATATTCATCAACTGAGCATCTTTTTTAATAACCTCATCTTTGTTCTTTGGAAAATATCTTTCAAATTTCTGACTTTGAACACCTAAGACAAAAAAGTACAAACTAGATAATTTTAACGTATGCTTAATCTCCACTGAAAGCTCCTGACAAAAATTCTCAATTCTAATATCAGTAATCATTCCTTGCGTCTCAAACTCCTCAAAAGTCTTACTTAGATCAATATAGTCTTTTTTAAATGCATGATCTAGTTTTTCTTTAATATAATTTTTAAGCGACGGAAACACAATCACAATAAACGCCACTCCTAAGAGTATTGCCACAGACTGAGACATATTTAAATAAACCTCTAGAATTCTCTCAATCGCTACTCCCCCTCCAACAACTAATCCCACTAAGACAAAAACCCCTAATCCATACACAAAGCTCTTTCTCAATACCACTTTAATATCCATAAATCTATATCTTGTAATTGCATAAGCAACAAATAATCCTAATACAACTGAAAAAGGAGTACCATAAATATTATATTCTGCGATTCCAAAAAGAGGTAATATGGCATTAGTAACTATTCCCGCCATAGTTGCCAAAAAAATTCCTGTCAATATGTATGTTATTTGTTTTTTTATAATTTTTGAATTTGTCCTTCTATACTTAAGAATAAAATTAACTAACCCCCAAATAATGAATATAAAAAAATAAACAATAAAGACTATATAAAGTGGCCCGGGTGTAAAATCTGCGCCCCAAGTAGTCGCATCTACATCTACTACATTATATTTAGTTGGTATAAAAAAGAGCATTAATAAACCAGGGGAAAATATTATAAAAAACATTTTGCGACTTAGCTTTCTTTTTTCAGAAAAAAATATGTAAGAAAAATAAAGAATTATAGCAGGTATAAATAATACTGCACCCAAGGTCCATTGTGTCCAAAAAAACACACTATTATAATCAACAGATGTGTTACATAAAAAATTAGTAATATTCCACAAAGCCGTTAAAGACATCATCGCTCCAAAAACCACATTAACCCTCTTCCTCGGATTCTTAAAAAAGACCACTAAAGCAATGGTCAAATTAACTAAAAATGTAATAAACAAAACTAGCCCTTCCGCAGTTAAATTAATAAGCTCTGTTGTGTATATAGGCATACTATTGTATATATTTACCCTACCACAGCCATATCACAGCAGGCAAGCAACTTGCACAACTGGATATAGCTGGAAAATAGCGTCTTTAGGAAACAAACACTATCCTAGAATCAGTTCCCTCGGGCAAAGGAGTCTCTCTTTTACCCTATCTTCACCATAAACCACCCCAACCACACGCACAACCCCCTTTCCGCGACGGCGCACCAGCTATTTTCACCTCATATTCCCCCAACCTTAGTAAAATCTTCGCTGTGGATAAAAACCCACGCGACGGCGCTCTATATTGACCAAAACGCTCTCCCATGCTTAAATATAAACGCCTTTCAACCGGAGACACACCATGTCCACCACCCCCGCTGCCGACCGCCCCACCGTCCGCCAGATCGTCATCGCTGAAGTTGCCAAATCCCTGAGGATCAGACCAGGTCAAGTGAAGCCCTCTAAGACAGCCGTAAAAAATGTCGGGGCCCTCATGGACTACATGATCATTCATCTCATGACACAACATGGCTACGTCCTCGAAGGAGCAGGCAACTTCCCAGAGAACCCATCTCTCGAAGACGTCATCATCATCCTCGAGGGCTTGGCACAGTAGAATACCTTCACTCTACCCTCGCCCCTCTCCTGGAGGCTCGACCCACTCGCGGTCGACCTCCAATTTTTTTTACCCAAAAAAAAGAACGCCTCACTCCCGGGGGGAATGCGACGTCATTGCGTTGTTGAGCTGCCGCTGATTACGTCCGAAGCGCATCCAGAACTTGGCGTCCAAGACCAGGACCACAGTGGCCAGGCGCTCACCCTTGATCGTGACCAAGTAGTTGACCGATAACATCGGCGTGTGCAAGCCCAGGGTCGCCCCTCCATCGAACGACTTGTGCTTGTCTTGATCCCACAGAACCGCGCCGCCCATGCTGGCGTACACGATCCGGGAACCGCCGACTGACGACAGCCCGAAGCTGGTCAGGTTGTCCCAGTTCGAGGTCACGTCCAGGCCGATGCCTCCGATCAGCGGGTTGAGCTGCTGCCGGTTCCTCCTGAAGCCATGGACCTCAAAGATATCCAGGCGGCCGTAGGTCCAGAAGCCCCACTCATAGGCATCGTACCCCACGCCCAACTTTGGGACTACGACCAGGTCGTTATCCTTGGCCATCGCCGGCGTTGCCACCAGCCACATCAGCATCATCACAAGGTGCATCACCTTCATTTCTCTGCCTCCCACAGCAAAATTTGGTGCGCTTATCTTAGCGCAAATATAAAAAAAGAGCAACCTCCCCCCAAAGGTTGCTAAAGCTGAAGCACGACCTCGTCGAACCGATTCCCCAACTGGAAGTTATCCCAGTTGACCAGGTCGTAGACGATGATCTCGACCACGTCTCCGTGCTCGAAGTCCGCGCTCTCGATATAGATGTCCTCGGTCCACCAGCCCAAGTCCCAGGGCGCGGTGCTCTCGATGAGGATCCCGGACTCGTAGTCCATCACCTCCACGTAGAGACTCTCCCCAGACAGGTTCTCGAAAGTGATGTACTGATCCGTGAAGTCGAACTCCACGCAGACCCATCCGTCAGCGAGGCACACCTCGCCGACCTCGGACTCACCTTCTTGCCAGGTCGGAAGCTGCTGGTACTCGGGCGCACAGCCAATGACGAAGATCAGAGCGAACGAAAAAACGCGACAGTCCATGATTCCCTCCTCGGGTGCTTGCCAGTGCGGTTACGAAGTAAACGCCTCTGGTAGGACTAATTATATTATATTAAAACTTAAATAAAGTCAACCAAGACCCTATTCCTAGGGTCAAATATTGTAAGATAAAAAACACAGTTATCGCTAACATTGCGTCCCGGTTATTATGTTTCCAGTGCAAATATAGTAAACTCAAAACCAACCCGGACGTAATCTGAATTATGGCAAAAGCAAAAAACACAGCCGCGGTCTGCCCCAAGTCCATCAACGGATAAACCGGAACATAATAATAATCCTGCCACTCCATGGCCAAGTACGGTAAACTACTAATAAACCCATCTGTCTTAGAATTAAACTCCCCTTCTACTTGATTCACCCAACACCAAAAACAAATAGAGTTTACGATCAACACTAATATTAAAACGACTTTTAAAATCTTTATAAAATATTTTCGATGCGCTTTAAAAAACTTCATCATAAAAAAACAGGTCAATATCGCAAACACCAAAAAGGCTCCTACGGTATAGACCAATGTTCCTATGTATTCAATTAAATAATCTAAAAACATATAATTAAAGCCTCCTTACTTAATTATATTATAGCACGGTTAAAAAATTATTGAGAAAATAAAAAAATGAGTGAAACATTAATGGTAGCTTTAAGAGTTGTTTTTGTAATTTTAAGCATAATTTCA
>CAYNJS010000035.1:0-604 GCA_964397635.1 uncultured Gammaproteobacteria bacterium | reverse complement strand
TATATTATAGCACGGTTAAAAAATTATTTAAAACATTCATTAGATTCTAACCTATCTCTCATCTCTTCCAAATTAGAAAATTCAAAAGTTAATTCATTTTTATAACAGTATAAAGTACCGCCGTCACCCTCTCTATATTTCATAGCTGGAACTGGAATATAAATACTAGCCTCTCCTTCTACATGCTTAAAAGTAACCATATCACCAGCTGCATTAAATTCTGTCTGTGCCTCAGGATAATATTCTAAAAACAATTGTCCGAATTCATTCTGACTAGCATAATTAATTCTATCTTCCTCGCTTCCAAAACTAGTCCTGATAAAGAAAAAAGAAATGATAGTTACTAAATAAAAAGCTAGTAAAACTATTATAATTACTTTTAATTTTTTCTTGTTTTCCTTACTTTTAAACAAATAAATCAAAACTCCAATTAATAAAGGAGTAGTAATAACTGAAATTATGCTTAAAATTACAAAAACAACTCTTAAAGTTACCATTAATGTTTCACTCATTTTTTTATTTTCTCAATAATTTTGTAACCCCCCGCAAACACAACTAAAGGAACAACAGTTTGAGCTACTACATTAAACAATCCCATGGCTAC
>CAYNJS010000034.1:0-9394 GCA_964397635.1 uncultured Gammaproteobacteria bacterium | reverse complement strand
AAAAATTAACATTTTTTTCAATTCTGCGATTAAGCTTTGAAATAGAATTTAAGAATATACCATTGACAAAAAGGTGTTTTTATGTTAATATAGAATAGTTAGTTTAATTACTATCCCCCTCACATTTGAGGGTGACAAATATTAAAATCGTGGAGATAAAGTCGGATTTCTACTTCTTAGTATTTATTTAATTAACTTTATCTTTACATCAACATGCAAGGACAAATCAAAAAATTGACTGATAAAAACTTCGGTTTTATTTCTCAAGATAGCGGTGACGATTTATTTTTTCACGCTAACAACTTGGATGGTGTTGAATTCGACCAATTACAAGAAGGTGACGCAGTTACCTTTGAGGTTGAAAACACTCCAAAAGGAAATGCAGCAGTCAGTGTTAAAAAAGCGTAAATACTTTTTTACATAAAAAACCAGACCTCAATTGAGGTCTGTTTTTGTTTGCTCGGAGACAGGGATATTTTTACATTCCTGTTCATGGCTCGGAGACAGGGATTCGAACCCCGATACTCAGGACCAGAACCTGATGTCCTACCATTAGACGATCTCCGAGCTATGAACAAGAATTTTTTAAATGTGTGATAGGGATTCGGTCACAAATAAATTCCCTGACGGAATTTTTTCTCGACCCCGATATTCAGGACTCCCGCCCTTCACGAAGGGCGGGACAGGCGCCACCTGTTGTCCTATCATCGGGCGATCTCCGAAAAGAATTACGTAATTAATTACGTAATTTAATATGTAATTTCTTAGATCCCGGCTTCCCGTATCACGGTACGGGACAGGCTTAGGCCGGGATGATATACCTATTAGATTCCCGCCTTCGCGGGAATGACACATAGATCCCTCGACTTCGCTCAGGATGACATCTTATTTTTCCAACTCATCACCAAATACTTCATTTAGTGAATCTAAAATTTCTCCATTAGTCTCAACTGTTGGCCCATTATTTATCTCTTTATCTAGAGTTGGATTAATAGTTATAGCAATTCCTAAGTTTTCTCTCAGCAAGCCTTCAACAATTCCCTTGTTTTTAACTTCGCCTAATTTCTTCTGATTAAACTCATGCTTTAAGGCTAAGGTTAAAACTGACCCATCAAAGTCTCTTAACTGAGCCCCCTGCAACATAGAAGATAAAGAATTATTATGCTTTCTAGCATCTTGAACAATCCTGGACCAAATAAATTGAATGTCCTGAATCTTTACTTGTTTTCCTGGTTCTATTTTTGGCTTAACTTCACCAGCTGGCGTACTATCTTTTTCTGTTTCATCTTGGGTCAACCTGACACCGCCAGATAGTAGGCAAATTTCCACTACAGCTAACTCCATTGGAAGCTGTGGGATCTTAGAACTCTTAACTTCAATTAATCTTTTGTTTAAAACATCCATTGTTTTAAATATCTTTTCTTCATCTAATTTTTCAGTAAAGCTAAAAATCTTTTCCCGATTCTTCTCATCAAACTCTTTAGTAAATTCATTTAACTCTGGATTAATTTTAATCAATAAAATCTTACGGTAAAGTTCCATTAAGTTTTGAATTAACCTTGATAAATCAACTCCTCCGTTTATTGATTCATTAATTAGTTTAATTGCCTCTTTAGAGTTTTTTTCCAGTAAATATTCAACTAAAGAAAAAACTAAATTAATATCAGAAGTTGGCAAAACAATCTCTGCTTTTTCCTTAGTAATTTCTTTTTCATCAAGTGATAACACCTGAGTCAAAAGACTCTCTGCATCACGAAGACAACCCTCAGAATTATAAGCAATTGTTTTTAAAACCTCATCATCAACTTTAACTTTTTCACTATTTATAATTTTATTTAACCGTCCCAGCATTTCATTAAATCCAATCTTTTTAAAATCAAATCTCTGGCAACGAGAAATTATAGTTTGTGGAACTTTATGAACTTCAGTTGTTGCTAAAACAAAGAAAACATTTTTTGGCGGTTCTTCTAATGTTTTTAAAAGCGCATTAAAAGCTGAAGTCGAAAGCATATGGACTTCGTCAATAATAAATACCTTATTCTTTTTTGGTCCACTTGCTATTTTAGATACAGAAATTATATTTTCTCTAACATTATCAACTCCAGTATGACTAGCTGCATCAATCTCAATTATATCTAAATCCCTATTCTGATCAATTGCCTTACAATTAGTACATGTATTACAGGGCTCAAATTCTCCGTCTTTCCTGTTTAAACAATTCAAAGACTTAGCTAAAATTCTAGCTAGCGTGGTCTTACCAACCCCTCGAGGTCCCATAAACAAAAAAGCGTGCCCTACCTCACCCCTCTTTATTTCTTGTGATAAAATTTTCTTAATATGAGCTTGGCCCACAACCTCGTCAAAGGTTTGTGGACGATACTTCCTATACAATACAGACATGTTTCAAATTAAAAATTAAAATTTAAAAAGTAAAATCGGAATGACATGAGATCCCGGATCACGTCCGGGATGACATTTAGGCTTTTTTAACGATATTTTCTACAGCTGCCCATTTACTCTTGGCATCTGCCGGAACTAAGATAACAACTTCATCGCCAACGTCACCCTTAAAAAAGGTTACGGAGGCTTTTAAAAGTTTCCATCTCTCACCATCGACCATTGCATAGAACTGATCGTTTGTATCGTTTTTAATTAAAGTTCCAATCAACCTATTTCTATCAACTGGTCCAATTTGTTTATAAATAAATGTTCCGTCCTTCTTTATTATAAGCTTTAAAATATCTCCTTCAAGTAATTTAGACTTAGATGCATAATTAGAAGGAATACTATATCTTTTGCCGTCAGGACCAATCATTTCTTCACCAGTAAACACACCCTCAACCACGCTCTGCCCCTCTTCTTCCTCTTCTTTTTTCTTAGCTACACTTTCACTAACAGTTATTCCTTTTTCTAATTTTTGACTAGGAATATCTGCCCCGTCTAAATAACTCAAAAGTTGGTTAACTTGAGTTTGAATTTTTAACAACTGAGCTTTAATATAGCTTTCTCCACTTTCCTCTTTATCCTCCATAAATTCATCGGTAGAAGCTTCTTCATCCTCTTCCCCATCCTCGTGGATTTCTAATTCCTTTTCTAGCTCCTCATTTAAAACTTCGTCATCAGCGAAGCTATCAGTAAAGCTTTGATTTTTGTTTTGTTTTTCCATACTTTTTGTTTTTCCCGCCACTTTATTAAATTAATGTAGGCGGGATCCCGCCTCGGCGGTGATGTTTTTATTTATATTAAATTAAATATTTTTAAAATTCAAGATTCCGGATATTTTTATTTCATAAAAATTCCGGAATGACATATATTGGAAATTATTAATTGAAAATTAGAAATTAAAATTAAAGATAATCCTTTAATTTCTCTATGCCTTCAATCTTTTCAATCTTTTCTAGAGCTTTAGCCTCAATTTGACGAATACGCTCACGAGTAACACCAAATTCTTGACCAACCTCTTCTAAAGTATGAGTAACACCATCGGTAAGGCCAAAACGCATCTCTAAAATCTTTCTTTCTCTTGGGGATAGTTCTTGGATAACTTGTCCAACATAAGAGCGAAGAAGTTGAAGACCGGCGGCTCTATCTGGCGCGACGGTTTTAATATCTTCAATAAAGTTTTCTAGAGTGCTTTCCTCGTCGTCTTCACCAACAGAAGTTTCTAAAGAAATTGTTTCTTGGGAAAATTTAATAATTTGTCTTACTTTATCAATCTCTTCATTCATTTCTGCTGCAATTTCCTCAGGAAGTGGTTCACGACCAAGATCTTGGACCAATTGCCTTTCTGATTGTTGGAATCGGTTAATGGTTTCTACCATATGAACTGGAATTCTGATAGTTCTTGATTGGTCGGCTAAGGCTCTTGTAATAGCCTGACGAATCCACCAAGTAGCATAAGTTGAAAACTTATACCCTTTTCTATATTCAAATTTTTGAACCGCTCTAAACAATCCGATGTTTCCCTCTTGAATTAAATCAAGTAAAGATAACTTTCTACCAACAAACTTTTTAGCAATGGACACAACCAAACGAAGATTAGCTTCGAGTAATCTTTTTTCAGCCTCCATGTCTCCCTTTTCTTTTCTCTTGGCTAACTCAACTTCTTGAGCCATATTTAAAAGTGGTACTTTACCAATCTCCCTAAGATACATCTGAATTGAGTCAGCAGAAATTGCGCCAAGGTCAAACTTTTTATCATCGGCCTGAGCAATCTCGGCCAAAGCCTCTTTCTTTTCTTCTTTGGTCTGCAAAACTCCGCCTGACCTATCAACAATTTTAATCCCAGCCTTTTCAACCCTATCAAGAAACTCTTCAAAAAGGTCTATGTAGTGCTCCATATGTGGAAAGATATGAAACATCTCCTGCTCTGTTACAAAGCCCCTGTTTCTAATTTTTTCAAAAAAAGAATTCAATCTTTCTTGAGTTGGCTTTATAACTTCTATTTTTTCACGCACCACTTTCTTTTTAGCTGCCTTAGGGGCAACTTTTTTTGTAACTTTTTTAGCTACCGCTTTTTTCCCGCCTGCAACAGCTGTAGCACTGCGGGCAGGAGGAGTAGTAACTTTTTTGGTTATTTTTTTAACTGCTTTTTTTGCAGTTTTTTTGCCGCCAGCTGACGGAACTTTTTTAACTACTTTTTTTGTGGTAGTAGTCTTTTTTGTGACCGCCTTTTTTGCGGGGGCCTTTTGAGCACTTTTTTTTGTAGCCGGTTTTTTTGCCGCCTTTTTAGTAGTTTTTGCCTTAGTTGTAGTTTTTGCTTTAGGCATAAAATCCACTTAAGTATTTTTAAATACAGTTATTATTTTCTGTAATTTCCGCGTAAAATTCTGCGTTAATCCGCGCGCATAATCTTATGCGATTAATCAAATTCTTTATCTAACTCTACTAACTTACTGCTAAGTTCTGCCACTTCTTTTAATAACTCATCTATCATCTCTTCTTCTCCCTCTTCTTCGGCTTCTTTTATTTTTTCTTCTAAAAACTTTTTTCTGGTCAAAATATAATTTTTTTCCAGCAAGTTAACATTAACTGAAACCTGTTTTTTAATCTTAACCTCTTCCTGGCCTAGAAAATCTTTTTCTGCTAACAAAAGCAGGGTTTGGCAAAGATTAAATAGTTCATCATCGTGCCCCTTAAATTGATTTACAAAACTATCAAAATCAAAGTCATCGCCACGATTGATATTATAAGAAACAAGCTCCCTAAAAATAGTAATTAAGCTCTTATCACTTAATATCTCTGGGTTTATTTTTCCCTCAAAAAAACTAAGTATTTTAGGATACTTTAAAAACAGAGCAAGCGTTTGTTCGGCTGTTTGTTCTTCTCTTTTTTTGGCTATAACAGCCTTAACTGACACTGGCTTTTCTAGAGTTTTATTATAATCACTATTTTTATTTTTTTCAAGTGTTTCCCGTAAAACTTCCTCGCCTACATTTAAATTTTGAGCTAACTTTTTAATATAATGATCTTGTTCCACTAAATCTGCAATATTATTAATTACTGGCAGTAAAATTTTAGATGCTTGTTTTTTACCCTCTACCTTAGTTACGTCAACTTTGCCCAAGGTCTCATCAAAGTAATAATCCATGATTGATTTAGCATTCTTTAAAGCATTAAACCAGTCCTCTTTATTTTCCTTAATGCAGTCATCTGGATCCTTGTCGCCTGGAATTAAAATAACCTTAATATTCATGGAACTGCGAAGAGCAATATCGATTCCTCTTTTGATGGCATTTTGCCCGGCCTGATCAGAGTCAAAGGCAAACATTAAGTTGTCTGTATAACGCTTTAAGATATTAACCTGCTCCTTGGTAAGAGCTGTTCCGGAAGTTGCCACTGCATTTACCGAGCCAACGCTGTGAGCCGAAATTAAATCCATTTGCCCTTCTACCAATACACAATAATTTCTTTTTCTGGTTTCTGTCTTGGCCTTGTCCAGCCCGTAAAGAATTTCACTCTTGTTATAAATTTGAGTTTGCGGACTATTAATATACTTAGCGTTTTCTTCTTTGTTTAAACTTCGAGCACTAAAGCCAACTGTTTGCCCATGAATATTATTTATCGGAAACATTAATCTATTTCTAAACCTATCATAATAACCGCTGCCCCCACTTTTCTCTACCAAAAGACCGGCATCTAGCATTTCTTTTTCTTTGTAGCCTTTTTCTTTTAAGAAATTAAGTATAGAATCCCAAGAGTCAAGAGAATAACCAAGCTCAAAACTTTCAATGGATTCCTGGGCAACCTTTCTCTCTTTTAAATACTTCCTAGCAATTTCACCTTGATCGGAACTAAAAAGCTGATGAACATAAAACTTTTTAACCAAATCATTAATATCAAGTAATCTATTTTTATAACTAGCTTCTTTTTTGTTTTGCGGTCTAAGTTCGATGCCGGCTTTTTTGGCCAAAATTTTTAAAGCCTCAGCAAACTCAACCCCCTCCATCTTCATTACAAAGGTAAAAATATCACCACCTTCACCGCAACCAAAACAATGCCAAATATTTCTATCCGGACTTACAACAAAGGAAGGTGTTTTCTCGTTATGAAACGGGCAAAGACCTTTCCAATTTTGACCAGCTTGGGTTAACTTAACATATTCCCTAACGACCTGATCGGTACTCAATCTTGATTTTATTTCCTCAGTTGAAGTAGGCATATTTTTTCCTAATACTGTAGATACTTTTCTTCTGGAACTGCTTCTTCTGGGGTGCCAAGTACTATATTTTCAATATTGAAAGTTCCGTACTTGCTAGCCTCGAAGTAACCGCTAATTGCAGAATCTACTAAAACCCCTCCATTTATCCACTCAAAGAGCCACTCGTCTGTATAACGCGGATCTTCTTGTGAAATACCGGCCCCAATAATGGTAAGCCATTTTTTATTAAAATGCTCTTGTGAACCAATTGGCTCAGACATAATAATTGGAATACCAAGAGCTACATAGAAACTAAGCTCACTTGGCTTGGTCCAAAGAATGTCTGTCTCCTTAAGAGCAATATTAAATTTTTTAAAATAATCTTCTTTATTGTCAGCAAATATTATTTTAATATTCTTGCCAAGCTTCGAACCTAATCCGCAACGTTTAATTTGCTGCCTAAAATATTTACTAACATCGTTATGAATTCCAGCCACTAAATTTATATTAATTTTATTTTTTATAATTTTGTTTCTCAAGCTTTTTAATATAGTAATAGCTAGCTCCCTTTGCGCCCCAGCTCCGCCAACTGCAAACATTAAAGTTAGCTTACCTGGCTTCACACAAGAAAAAGCAGCTTTACCAAGTTCTTTCTCAATACTATCTTTAAATTTAATTACGTGTGTTTTTTTAGGATCTAAATTAGCAAGTCGCCTGCAAAAATCTCTTTTAAGTTCTGTCATTTTATTATCTCCAAGATTTTCTATTGGCAAAGGAAATCCACTTAAAAATATTCTATCTTCTGGAACTCCGTAAAGCTTTAATCTTTCCATTACCCTATAGTTTGGAGCCAAATATTTTATCTTACTCATATGAGGTTCTACCGGTGCCCAAGCCCTGCCAACATCAGCATCACAAACCTGCAAATAAATATCGTTATCAAAGCCATGAATCTCTGCCATATAAGCTGGAACAAAAAAAGAGGTTATCATTGGAATGTCCTGCTTTTTAAGTTTTTCGATAAAATGCTTACCCCAACCTTTCTTGATTAAAGAAATAGTACTGGCTAGTTGCAAGTTTCTATCGGATAAATCTCTTTTTGGGTAAAATTTCGGAATAGCCTGAAATTTATCAAAAAGCCTAAAAGCATACTGGCCAAAAAATGGAACATTTTTAAAACGGGATATAAAATTATAAAAATTCTGACTTCTCTGCCAGATTTTTTGATCCTCTAGTGGAATACCATTGTACCTATTAGCGTTTATAACTTCACCGCCAAAAGCAAACCTCTTTAGAGGGTATGAAGCTCTTTGATGGCCATAGCCCATATCAACAGCAACGACCCAAGCTTTTTTCTTTTGTTTGTCGCTCATATTGTTAATTTACCACGGTTTTGCTTTTTTGTGAAGCAGTGAACACAACACTTAAAAATACTAAGTAGCCAATACCCAATGGATGATTTAAATAAGGGGTAAAAAAATGAATAGCAACTAATGCCACTTCACCGAGAAGAAAGCCAAAAAGCAACTTATCTTCTTTTAATGCCCAACCTGATTTTAGAATTTGCCAAATTAAAATTAAATATGCAATTAACCCAAAAATTCCTAGCTTTAACCAAAGATCTAAATACCCCCATTCAAAGGTAAAGGTTGTATAAAGCCCGTCTGTATTATTTTCTAATGCTCTTGGGTCTAAGGTTTCGTAAGTAACGGTTTTACCAAAGCCAGATCCAATTATTAAATTATCTTTTACCCCTACCCAAAGAGGTTTAAACAGGTTCCACCTACTCCCCACAGCTGCTTCATTTAGATTAGTGGTTCTATCACTTAAAATTGATGATAAATCTACATCACTACTGCCAAAAGGTAAAGGAGCTTTAACAACAGCGGTAATTAAAAATATACTAGAGAGCAAAATCACAAGAACCATAACCCCGCTTACTATTATCTGTTTAATCTTTTCCCTAAAGACAAAAAGAGAGGTAATGTAAAAAATTAAAAAAGTAAAAATTGACCCTACCCAAAAACTCCGAGACAAGCTAATAATAATCAAAGAAAACAACGCAACAACCAAAAGAACCAGCTTGTAGTTATCTTTTATTTTTTCTTTTTGGTGAACAAATTTTTTGTTCACCACTGGTAGAAGCGCAAAAAATCCAAAAACTGCAAAAATATGTGATTGGAAAAATATTCTATAAAAACCGCTTCCCATATCGGCTATCTCGCCAACCCCAGTTACCCTAATCCATTTATAAATTTCTGGTATTAAAAAAACAACTTGATGGGAGAAGATAAGTAAAATTATAAAGGTTTTTAAAATTAGTCCTGTGATAGCCGCTAAAATAACATTTAATAAGTCTTGAATGTTATCTTTTTTAATAGCGTCAAAAAAAGGCAAAAGCAAAGCAAAGTATAACCAGCCATTAAAATCAAAAAATACATTGCCTAAGTTATTTTTAGCAACCCCCTGAATAACGCCCCACAAAACAAAAGCAAATAAGGCTAAATAATACGGCAATAATTTTGATTTTAAAAATTCTATTTTTTCCCGCCCAAGGCGGTGATTACTTTTAACAGAATCTATTAAAACTTTAATAAGCCAAACCGCCATTAAAGCAATAAAAATTCCGATTCTAATTGAAATTGCTTTTTCTCCTAACTCAAAATAAAATAAATACCCCTTACTAGCAATAATAAGCTCAGCTAAAACTATATAAACTCCGTAAATTAGTTTTTTCCAAGATAAATATAAAAC
>CAYNJS010000033.1:0-9533 GCA_964397635.1 uncultured Gammaproteobacteria bacterium | reverse complement strand
TTATTCATCATATGATTCTATCATATCATGTTTTGAGAAGGTTTATAAGACCCTTGTTTAAAAATTTATCATATTTTGAAAAGTCATTTTCAAATTGATCCAAAATAATATTTTTATTACATAAATTACCGCTTCTTTTTCCAATATAATCCAACTCGCTGGAATAAGGCCAATTTTTTTCCGGATATTTATGGATGAAATAATTTCGATTTACGTAAGCCGAGAGATGAAGCAAATATTCGTTTGAGCCAATATAAACATCTTTAAATCTGCCCTGAGAAAGAACTCCCGAGCGATCATATTTTTTGTTAAAATATTTAGTATATGATGTTCCTAATTTATGCATAAACTTTTTTATGCCGGCATGGGAAATTTGTTTTAATATAAAATGATAATGATTAGGATTTAAACAATAAGAAATTATTTCCACTACCGGTTTCCTAAAGCTCAACTTTGGGAAATCTAAAAGTTGAGCTTTAGGATTGCTTTTTCTAAAATCTCTATATTCCAACATAAGCCCATCGAATTCGTCATTTAAAAGATTCATACTTAACAAAAATCTTTTATAATCATTTTCATCACAAAAGACATCTCGCTTATCTACACCGCGATTATAAATATGGTAATATTCTTCATTGGAAAATATTGTTTTTCTCATTTTTTATTTATTTCCTAAAGTTGAGCTTTAGGAAATTTAAAAAAATTATTCTACTGTTACGCTCTTGGCAAGATTCCTCGGCTTGTCAACGTCACAATTGTTTAAAATCGCCATATGATAAGCAAATAATTGCAAAGGGATAACAGCTAAAATTGGAGTTAACATCTCAAGGGTTTTTGGAATATAAATAACCTGATCGGAAACTCTTTTAATTTCTTCATCGCCCTCTGTTGCAATAGTAATTATTTTACCGCTTCGTGATTTAATCTCTTCGATGTTGCTAATGTTTTTTTCATAAACACTGTCACGAGGTGCGATAAAAATGCTTGGGAAATTTTCATCGATCATAGCAATTGGTCCGTGTTTCATTTCCCCAGACGGAAAGCCTTCAGCATGAATATAGGATAGCTCTTTTAATTTAATAGCGCCTTCTAAAGCCAACGGACTATTATATTTCCTACCCATAAAAGCAAAGTTTTTAGCCTGAAAATATTTTTCAACTATCGACTCTAAATTATTTTTATCTAAAATTATTTTTATCTTCTCTGGGAGGGATAAAATCTCTTCAACAATCCTTTTGCCGATTACCAGCGACATTTGACGTTGTCTTCCTAAAAAAACCGTCAAAAGAGCCATAGCCGTAACCTGAGAAGTAAAGGCTTTGGTGGAAGCAACAGAAACCTCCGGACCGGCATGGTTATAAACACCAGCATTAACTTCACGGGCAATAGTTGAGCCAACACTATTTATAATTCCTAAAGTTAAAATTCCTTTTTCCTTGGCCTCTCGAATTGCAGCTAGCGTATCAGCAGTTTCTCCTGATTGAGAAATTGCCAGCACTGCGGTTTTTTCTCCCAAGATTGGCTTCCTATATCGAAATTCACTAGCATATTCAACCTCAACTGGGATACCGGCGTATTCTTCTAACATATATTCACCAATAAGCCCAGCCGTATAAGCTGTTCCGCAGGCAACAATCACTATTCTATCAATCTCTCTTAATTTATCTGCGACACCTTCTAAGCCACCAAGTTTAACCTTGCCATTTTCGGCGATAAGCCTACCCCTAGTGCTATTTATTATTGTCTCGGGCTGTTCAAAAATTTCCTTTAACATAAAATGCGGAAAGCCTTCTTTTTCTATTTTTTCAGCGTCCCATTCAATCTCCTTAACTTCTTTGTCTATTTCCTTATAATCAAAATTAAATATTTTAAACCCATCACCGTTAATACTGGCTATCTCTCCGTCGTCCAAATAAATAACCTGTTTAGTATATCTAACGATTGCTGCCACGTCTGAGGCAATAATTGTCTCACCATCTCCAAGCCCAATTACTAAAGGGCTACCTTTGCGAGCTGCTAAAATTTTATTGGGCTCGCTAGCATGCATTAAAGCAATACCATAGGTACCCTTTAATAATTTTAAAGTTTTTTGAAAGGCTTTTTCCAGATCTCCTTCGTAAAAGTCTTCTATTAAATGAGAAATAACTTCTGTATCGGTTTGGCTTAAAAATTTATGACCTTTTTCTTCTAGTCTTTTTTTAAGTTCAATATAGTTTTCAATTATTCCGTTGTGCGCTAGCCAAATTTTCCCCTCACAACCGCTGTGCGGGTGAGCATTTTCCTCGCTTGGCTTACCATGAGTTGCCCAACGAGTATGAGCAATCCCGGACTTGCCTTGTAGCGACCTGGTCGCTACAGAGATTTTTTTATCAAGTTCTTTGATTTTACCGACTGCTTTAATAGCTGTTATTTCTCCATTGTTTTGAATCGCCACGCCCGATGAATCATACCCTCTATACTCCAAGCGCTTAAGACCGTCAACCAAAATTGGCAAAGCTTTATTTTTCCCGAGGTAGCCTATTATTCCGCACATACGCTTAGTATTTAGTATTTAGAATATAGTATATAGCAGGTTAGTAATAGTTAAAATAGAATCCTAAATACCAGCCCCTATATACTAAAATTAGCTTATCATTTCAATTGTTTTTAGGCAAACAAAAAACAGAGCTTAATATATTTTGAAGCCCTGTTTTTAAAATCTATTATAAGTATTATCCGATCTTCGTTCAATTGTTAAAATAAAAACTTTATCCTCTTTATTCTTTTTGTATATAATTCTTATTTTTCCTTTCTTAATCCTAAAAATATTTTCATGTCCTTTTAGTTTTTGAACTTTTATTCCTTTTAATGAATTAATTTTTAATTTGGTTAATATATTTTTAACCAATTTTATTTCTTTTTGACTAAGTTTTTTTAAAACTTTTGAAATTTTATCCATAATAACTATAAACGAGATAAAATTTCATCGATATTAACTCCGCCTTTTTTTATTTTAGTAAAATCAATAACTTCTTCCCACTCACCATCCTTAAGAGGAGAAATTTTAAATAAAGGCTTTGACCTTTTAAAGACAATAAGTTCTTTTCCTTTTGCCACTTGTCCAGCATATTTTGTCATATTTTGCCTTAAGTCTTTTAGGCCGATAATTTTTTCCATAAAAAAATTTTAAATTATTAGGTTAACTTAAGTTTAACTTAAGTTAACCTTTATGTCAAGAAATTTATTTTCTTTCCTCTTCGCTGTGATTATCAACTAGGGCAAAGGCCGGGTAAAGGCCAGAAAAGATGACTAACGATAAAAATAAAAAGATAGCTGTCATTGGTAGAAAAAATAAAAAAACAGAAGCCATTCCCGTTGCCAAAATATAAGCTATTGGCTTTGAGGTTCTAAAAAAATCAATTATATCGATATCCCCCGAATCTATCCTTTTATAAAAATAAGAATCTCGCAAAATTTCAATAAGCGATGCTCCGATGCGAGTCATAAAAAGAATTCCAGCCCAAACAAAAATATTTGACGAACTAGTCAGATAAAAAGCAAAAGTAGAAAGACCCATTATAAATATAGAAAATATCAAAAGTTCTTTTTCTCCCATTTTCTTGTCAGCAATCATTCCGGCTGGATACTGCGTTATAACAAAAGGAATAAGCATGATAGAAAAAGCAATCCCGATTTCCCCCCAGTCAAAGCCTAAATTTCTTAAATACAATGGCGTATAAATCACCATTAAAGCATAGAAAAATTCCAGAAGAAAAGAGATATAAAAAATCCTTAAAATGTTTTTTCTTTTTTTTACCCGTTTATAAACTTGAACGATTGTGCTCTTTCTTTTGTAATCATGGTTAAGGCCTCTAAGCCCCATTAAAGCAATTGAAAAAACCAAAAAATGAACAACAAAAACTGTAAAAAATAATCCTTTGTAATCAAACTGACCCAAAATCCTAGTTGCTAAAAACGGACCGAGAATAAAACCAGTGTTCATTATGGTTAAATAAAGCCCCCTAATTCGACCCGACATTTTATCGGTGGAAAATGACTCTAAGATAACATCTAAATTAACCCAGCCAGCTGCTTCGGTGATGATATAAATAACTAAAAAAAGCAAAGAAAAATAACTTGGCGGTAAAAAAATTAAAAATAAAATGGCAATTGTTCTGGTAATAAACATTCCATAAAAGGTAGCGACTTTACCAAAGGAACCAACCAACTTATGCAAGTTAAGCAAAATAACCAAAACTAAAACATAAGACAAAAAGAAAAAAAGTCCAATATTATCAGTTTGAAGGACTAATTTAAAGTAAGACGAAACTATATAAGAAAGCAGTGCGCTAGAAAAGCCCAATAAAAAAGAAATAAAGGTAATAAATTGTACCTTTTCAAAATTTAACTTTTCATTGTGTTTTAAAAATTTTTTTAACATATTTGATGTTTTGATATTTCTTCTTCTGTCATGCTAAACTGGTTTCAGCATCTCTATGTTTCTATGGGATCCTGAAACAAGTTCAGAATGACAAGGGTTGGTTTCAGGATGCCTGATATTGCATGTAAACGACAAAACAGCCGAGACAGAAAAAACAATACCGAAAAAAAGATAATGCTTCTAGAATATATAATAACATATTTTTGAAAAAATTAAAAAGGGGCCAGTTTTTCTGACTCCCCATACTACGAAGGTTTTTTAAGTTATAACTAGTCCCAATAAAGGACTAAAGACTGGGTTGATGTTATTTTTTATCATGGCCTCTCTACAAATATCATGACACCTCTCTGTCCATTTAATAATCTTGTTAATATCCTCGGTTGACCCGAACATCCGAAACTCAATAGTTCCATTGGGATGAATCCTAATCAGATGCCAACACTTTGTTGGGTCCTCGACAAAATTTTGCTCCTGGGCTGTAAAATAAAGATCTCTTAAGCTTTTATACTTAGGCGGCCTATAATTTGGCGCCATTTCCTTATAAAGCCTAAGCCGTTCACCTTTTGAGCCATCGCCCATCTCACAGAGTTCATTAAGATATTGAATTGCATAATTATAGACAACCAAAGCTGTCTCGAAATCTGGCATGCCAACATGAATATGAGTTGCAAGAACCCGACAACCAGCTCGCAGAACATCTTCTGGTAAATTTTCAGCAATTTCTTGGTATCGTTTCTTTGGAGTTATATCCAGGGGAATATCCTCTGGACCGACTTCATAAAAAATTCTTTTAAAACCATACTTTACTGTTAAATCCCTCCACAAACATTCTTGTTTCCAAAGCCCTGGACCAACCTCATCTCTTTCCACTTTGGAAAGCCTACTTTCCAACTGACAAGCCGGCAAATCTGACTCAAATTGATCCGGGTCACCGATCCAAGTAGTTAATTTAGGCGCATTAGCCTTGATAACACCTTTTTTGTCAGCCGTATGACACTCCCTTTCAATACTAATTTTAAGGGTACACTCTGATGGGAAGTCATACTGAGCCAAAAACTTAGAATAAGTTATCTTTTTCATAGCTATTTCTCCTTTGCTTAATTTAAATTTAAAGAACATTAAAATTTACCATAAACACATTAAAAAGTCAATGGCAAGGGATCAGTTTTTCTAATCCCTTGCCTTGAGAAGATTTTAAGAGCTCCAACTAGTACCGGCGTTTCCCCTGTTTTCTGTTTTTCCGCATTTTGGACAAATATAAACCTTTTTCATGTACGTGTTTCCCCAGGCCCCAGGGACTTTTTTGCTCCCTTCATTCATTTTCACATTACACTTAGAACACACTTTTTTTGTAACCATTTTTGACTCTCCTCTTGTTGTTATTTAATTTTAAAGTTCTGTCAATAAAAAAACCCTCGTCTTCCTGCCCAAATAAAAATATTTAGACAAAAGGACGAGAGCTTATTCCCGTGGTGCCACCTTCTTTGCTATAAAACGTTTTTGACGAATCTAAATATTAAAAAAATCCGTCAGTAAAACGGATTTATAACCACTTTTACTGACTCAGCCCTTCTAAGATAAATGTTTAGATTCCCGCCTTCGCGGGAATGACATAAATAAATAGAAGCGACATCAGTTATCCTATGATTACGGAGGAAGCCGAATTTCCACTCACGCAGAAACCATCCTACCCCAGGGGCTATTACCAAGCACCGTTTTTGATATAAATTTTCAGATTTTGAGAAAATTTTTGTATAAAAATTTTTCGCTTATGCCTTAGCATACATAGACTAATGATTTTTATAAGAAATTTGCTAAAATATGGAAATTTAGGCAAAAATCGGTGTTTAGTAATAGTCCTTATAAGGGCTAACTAGTCCCAACCCCTTGAAAAAACAAGGGAACCAATTATGAAATTTGTAATTGTAATGTTAAATACACTTTATCACAATTTTTACATATGTCAACAATCCCTTATTGTCAATAATCATAAAGTGTAGTTAAATAGTAAGAGGATAACATTATTAATATTATATTTATGGGTTTTGAAAATATTTCACCACAAAAAGATTTTAATGACCATGAAGAAATAAAAAGAGCACGCCAAGAAAAAAGTGGCAAAAAATTTACAAGAAGAGAAGCAATAATAGCAGGATTCAAAGGAGCAGCTGCCTTAGCTGTTGGATCGGCCGCATTTAAAGGAACAGAAAAGGCTATTGGCTATGCCGGGGAAATAAAAGAAAAATTAATAGAAAAATTCAAGCCAACCCCTGAGCAGCTTCAGATAGAAAATGAAGATTATCATGCTTTAGTAAAAGCTCTACGAAGCGGAGCTAAAAAAGACAAGGTGAATGGCGAAGCCAGAGAAAGTGACCTGGATCAAGAAATTGTAGAAAAAGAAATTACAGAAGATAAAAATTTAGAAACGATAAAAGTAACGGAAGATGAAGAAACAGCAGAAGCAGAAGAACCAAAAGAATATGAAACTATCGAAAAACAAGAAGAAAAAGAGTTAATCCCATTAGCTGACCTTCTGTCCTTTGGCCAAGAAGAAGATATTGTTTTGGATGAAAATGTTATTAAAGCCTTAGAAAATGAATGGGTTACTAACTATAGTAAAGGTGGTAAAAATTATAATGACCTAGTCCAATCCTACAGAAAAATGCAACCTTGGCTAAGACACCTAAAAAAACCATTTAAAGAATTTGGTCTGCCTGAAAATATTGCATATCTAGCTATACCGGAATCAAGTTTTAGGCTAGAAGCCAGGTCAAGCGCTGGAGCTGAAGGTGCTTATCAGTTCACAAGATCAACTGGAAGAAAATTTCACTTAACTATAAACGACAAAGAAGATGAAAGACTTGACCCAATAAAAAGTGCTAGAGCTTGTGCTGAATATATAGATTATTTAAATAAAGAATGCGATGATCTAGATTTAGCTTTAAGCGGATATAATGGAGGTTTTATATGGGAATACTTTAAAAAAGTTAAAACAAAAGAAGAAAGAACCTATGCAGGCTTCGTTACTCATATTCAAGACAATATAAATAACCACAGAAAAGAAATCAAAGAAAACCCAGACTATCTTTATACAGTAAGAAATGATGAAATTTTATCAAAAATAAGTAGCGATTTTCTAATTTCTTCTTATAAGGTGCTAGCTAAATACAACGACATAGAAAATCCCGATGATATAAAAAAGGGTGATAAAATAAAAATACCTCTTGGAGATTTTGAACACAGAAAAAAAGTTTTTGAACATGTTGCCAAAACCGATGGTTTAATAGAAAATTTAAATTATCCTGCTAAATTTAATGCAGTAAAAAAAATCATAGAAAGCGGAGAACTTGATGAAATAGCGGCTAACTATGTTCCACCAACAATTAAACCAAGAAAAACAAAAAAGGCTTAAAACTATTGCATTTTTATAAAAACTAAAATAAAATTATTTAATTGGGCAGAACCTTACAACTTAATGTTTTTAAAATAGGAGAGAGAAAATGAAAGAAATTGTACAGAGTGTTGAAAAAAAAATTAGGGAATTGTCTTACTTAACTGAATGGGAAATAATAATCTGGATAGATGAAAAACTAAAAGAAGCGGAAACGAAAAAAAGCCTGGACCAATTCGAGGAAATCATTAACCAACTTCCAAAAGCTGTAGCCCTTGCCTTTGGCATAAGCCATTATCGCTGCGTACTCTTTAAAGTTACTGAAACAACCTATGAAAGGGTAGCCGAAGCCATAACAGACAGGCATCCAAAGGATAGAATATTTCCACGCGAAAAAATGTCTAATCCTATACGCTTTTTGATTGAAAAAGGGATGCAAAATATTTATATTGAAAATCCAGCCAAAGATGAAAGAACTAAGTATATGTTAAAATTAATAACTGATAAAAACATAAATGACATTTATTACAGCAAAGTGGAAACACTATCCGGTACCTGGATTCTTGTGGTTGATGGGATAATCCCCCGAAAAATTGATCACAAAAAAATGTTTTTTTTGGATACTCTTTGTAGGAAAATCCAAATAATCGAAAAAGAGCGTGTAGAGCTAGAAAAAAAAGTTGGTAAAAAAATTGTCGAAACTCAAGTAGGTACAGTTGCCTACCTTCTTAATCTACTTTCGCATCTTTGTCGAAACAAAATAACCTCTATAGGAGGATTATGCAGACGCATAGACAAAATAGCCGCTGGTAATAATGGCAATGGGGGAAATAACGGAAATTGCCAAGGATGTTTTACTAAAACTCAAAAGGTTGTACAAGAAGCCGGTGCAATTGAAGAAATATTTAGGCAGCTTGATATTGCGCTTCATGATATCAAAAAAGGAACTACTCTTAATATAGAAACTGTTCCCTTAAGCGCGCTTATAAATGACTTACATGACGAAGATCCTGCCAGGGATTTTCTTATCGAATTTATAAATCCAGAGAAAGATTTTCTTTTATTAACAGACAAAAGGAAAGCTGTTAAAGCAGTTTGTAGAATATTAAGTAAAATAGCCCAATATAACAAAAAACCGATCAAAATTAGTGCGAAAAAGGTTGGTAAAAACAACATCAAGATCTTTATAGAACAAGAAGGGATCGATACCGATCCCCTAAAAAAACTAATTAGAGTTTATGGAAACGAAGAAATAACAGACCATTCAATGAAAGATTTTATGGTTATTGTTTCTTCAACACTACTTCCTGAACTAGGAGCAAAACTAGATGTTAGAAAAAACAACATTATCTTAACTTTTCCTGAATCAAGATAAGATATATGAAAAAATAAAGCGGCTTTTGCTATAAGCATTAAGCCGCTTTTTAAATTTTCTAAACTTTATAAGCGACGTAAGGCGAGTGAAATACCAAGTGTGAACTTGAGCATTTCCAAGCTTCGAAGCTTATATAGGGTTAATCCCGCCCAGGCGGGACGGTCTCTGCTACATTTAGATTAAAAAATTCTCAAGGGTATATATAATCAAAAAAAACTGCCTGAAGATCGTTTTATTTTTGTTTTTTATTATAAAACAAAAAACACACCAAGGTTCTGGCGATGACCTACTTTCCCGCTCTGCAGTATCATCGGCGCTGGAGAGCTTAACTTCTGAGTTCGAGATGG
>CAYNJS010000032.1:0-9548 GCA_964397635.1 uncultured Gammaproteobacteria bacterium | reverse complement strand
AAAAATTAACATTTTTTTCAATTCTGCGATTAAGCTTTGAAATAGAATTTAAGCCCTTATAGTTGACTTTTTTGAGCATCTAATATATACTATAGGTGTCAATAAATAGGGAAAGGGGTTGCTATATTCCATTTCCCGGGAAATTTTAATAAAAAAAGCACTATATGCAACTCATGTTATTCGGGTTGCTTTTTTAATACAAAAAATATATGACTACAAAAGAACAATTTTTAACAGAACATAATAAATTAGCTCCAGAAAACTTAAAAGCTACAATGGAGATGCTTACTTGCTTTAGGGAAGAAAAGCCAATGCTTTTTAAGGATGATGACTGGGCAATTGATAAGATTCGTAGGCCGTTTATTCTTTGGGCTACTTCTTTGAGCAGGGTAAAAAAAGAAAAGTTTAACTTAACCTCAGCTTAAAAAGTTAAAACATTTTAGATTATAGATAAAAGATACGCCTTTAAAGCGTATTTTTTTATTGCTTTAGGTGTCCTGTGCAGTTACTATACCCTGTTTTTATTTTGTGCTATAATATAAATATGATAAATAAAAATCAAATTATTTTATTAGTTTTTCTTTTTATAGCGATTGTAATTGTAGCTAGTCTTTTGCATCTTATTAAGGATGATAAAGGTGATTTTAGTGGAAGTATAAATTTTAATAGAAATATAGACTTCAATAAAGCAAATGAACAAAAAGAAAACATTATAAAAAGCGCAGAGACCGCAAGCAATATTCAAGAAAAATTAACCGAGCAATCCGATATTGAACCAATGGAAAATATGCCGGAAGCTAATTCCTTTAAAGAAGCAGAAACAAATCCATATAAAGAGGTTTATAAAAATCCTTTTGATGAAGAATAAAAGTATGCTAAGAAGAAAAATAGTTAAATTTATCGCAATAATATTAATGGTTTTTTTTACTTTTAATATTTTTTCGGTTCAAATTAGCCGATCAGGACCTCTAGATGACATTACGTATCCGATAATAGAATTAGGAAATTGCGAAAGTAAGCAAGAATGTAAAATTTATTGTGATCAGAAGGAAAATATAGATGCCTGTATTTCTTTTGCGGAAAAGAAAAAGCTGTTGAAAAAAGAAGAAATCGAAAAAGCTAAAAAATTTACTAAATTAAGAAATAAAAAAGGCCCGGGAGGTTGTTTGGGAAAAGAAGAGTGTGAAATATATTGTGACAATATGAATCATATAGGCGAATGCCTTGTTTTTGCCAGGCAGAATAATTTAATGTCGCCTGAGGAATTAAGAGAGGCTGAGCAAGTTGTAAGAGCTTTGGAAAGAGGCGTGGAAATGCCAGGGAGGTGTAAAACTAAGGAGTCATGTGAAGAGTATTGCGATAATCATGATCATTTTAATGAATGTGTTAAGTTTGCCGAGGCTGCCGGTTTTGTGTCAGAAAAAGAAGCTAATATGCTTAAAAAAACAGGGGGTAAGGGCCCGGGAGGATGCATAGGAAAAAGGGGGTGTGATCTGTTTTGTGATAATCCTAATAACATGGAAGTTTGCATGGAGTACGCAATTAAGTATGATTTAATGCCTTTAGAAGAAATGGAGGAAGCTAAAATGGCGCTTCAAGCAATTAAAAAAGGCGCCAAAATGCCTAATTGCAAAGACAGGAAAGAATGTGACATATATTGTAGCCAGCTGGAACATATGGAAGAGTGTATGGAGTTTGCTTTAGCGGCCGGCTTTATGAGTGAAGAAGATGTAAGGCAGGCACGCAAAATGATGGAAGCCGGTTTTACTGCAGGTCCTGGAGGATGCAAGGAAAAGGAAGAGTGCGAAGTATTTTGCAATAATCCCGATAATATAGAAACTTGCATAGAGTTTGCTTATAAAATAGGTGAAATTCCCGAAGAAGACTACCGCAGAATGATGGAAAATAAAGAGAAGATGTTAATGGGCGGCCCGGGAGGATGCGGGAGCGGAGAAGAATGTCGAGCGTATTGCGATAACCCAAATAATTGGAAGGAATGCACGGAGTTTGCCTATAAAATGGGAGATATTTCTGAAGAAGAATATAAAATGATGAGTGAGAGTGGCCATATGAGACCAATGTTTGGTCCTGGCGAATGCCAAAGCCTTGAGGAGTGTGAGAGGTACTGCCAAGACCCTAACCACTTTGAAGAATGCAGTAAATTTAACCGTGAGGATGACGGGCGCGATTATAAGGATGAGGGTCCTGGGGATGATATTAACTGGATGGAAAGTCGTGGTCCTGGACCAGGCGGCTGCATGGCCCCTGAGGAGTGTAAGCATTATTGCAGTGATCCAAATAATATTGAAGAGTGTAGAAGATTTAGCAGCAGCGGTCCTAATGAATATCAAGATGAGGGATTTGAACCGGGTTTTGATCCAAGATTTAAAGAATGTAATTCACCTGAAGAATGCGAGGTTTATTACCGGGATCAAGAAAATATGCATAAGGAAGAATATGATAATTACCATGATTATAGAGGGGATGATCCGCGAAGCTTAGATTATCTGGAAGAATTTAATAAATTTGGCCCTGGCGGATGTCAGAGTCCGGAGGAATGTAGACGGTATTGTAGTGATCCAAATCACTTCGAAGAGTGTAAAAATTTTGGTTCACAACAACCGCCTGTTGGAGAAATAAAGTCCCCAGTAGATGTGTTAAATGAGGCTGTTGAGCCAATAAATGGTTATATTGAGGGTATAACAAATAAAATTATTGGAGATAGAGATCAGCGTCCAGCAGAGAAATATTATCCGCCACCAACTGATCATCAAGAAGGATACATGCCGACACCGGAAGATGGTAAGGAATATTACTAGTCATATTTATACATATAAAAACAGAGCGCTATGCTCTGTTTTTGTTTTTTATTGGCCTTTATTTTAAATTTTTAATATTACTATTTCCTCTTAGGAACTCTTCTCCGCTCATTTTACTTTTTCCTTCTGGTTGAACTTCATTTAGTATTAAACTTCCTTTTTTACATAAAACAATCATTTTTTTATCTCCCCCTTTATCAAAGGGGGTATGGGGGATTTTACTTATCTCCCCAAAATTTTTATTTTTACTCTCAGTTTCATTTATTGTCGCTTTAATTATTTTTAGTTTCTTGCCCTGCATCCCTGAAGTGGTGCGGGGTTTGTCAGAGTCTGTATAGCACCAAGACCCTGGCCATGGTCTGTAAGCTCTAATTTGGGCTTCAATCTTTTTTACTTTTTTTGACCAATCTATTTTTCCGTCTGTACGTTTTAATATTTTTGTAAAAGTAGCTTTTTCATGATTTTGTTCTCTGGCTGTTATCTGTCCGGTTATATATTGAGGTATTACCTCGATAAGTAGCCTGGCTCCCAGCGCAGCTAGTTCGTTGTGAAGCGTTAGATAGTCTTTATTGTATGTTTTTACTTTTTTAATATTTAAAATTGGTCCGTGGTCCATTTTTTCATCAACTAGCATTATAGCCACGCCCGTTTGCTTATCTTGGTTTAAAATTGCATTTTGGATTGGAGAAGATCCTCTGTATTTTGGAAGTATTGAAGGATGAATATTTAAAGTTCCATATCTGGGTATGTCTATAATTTTTTTGGGGATAATTTGTCCATAAGAAATCATGACCGTTAAATCGGGATTTAACTCTCTAATTTTATCAGTTATAGTAGATATATTTTCTGGTTGTAAAATAGGTAGTTCTAGTTCTTGAGCGGCCACCTTAACTGGCGAAGGAGTTAGTTCTTTTTTTCTTCCAACAGGTCTATCGGGCTGAGTTATTACAGAGATAATATTTAATCTATTTTCTTTTAGTTTTTTTAGTGCGGGAACAGAAAATTCTGAAGTGCCAATAAATAGTATTTTTAAGCTTTTCATTTTTTCTTCTTTTTCTTGTTCGTTTTTGTTTTTTACTATAGCTAAAAAATAAGCCATTTTATTGCCAATTTCTTTTTCCTTTACCGTTCCCCAAATATTTCGAATATAATTTTCCGGGTATTTTTTGCACATATTCATTAGAATAGCGATATCTCTACGGCTATTTTGCTTGCCAAAATTTTCAGCAATTTCAAGAGCTAGAAGTTGATGCGGAGTCCTTGGTCCTCGTTTATCTTTTTTTATTTCCTCAGCATCTTCTATCCTTGATTGTATTAGGTTTTTTAAATCATTTACCATATTATACTTATTAATTTCTAATTTTCAATTTCTAATTTTCAATTTCTAATTTCTATTAAATTTTTAATAATTTAATTTCAAAAATTGAAACATCGCAAAGTTATTGAAAATTATTATATTAATAGTATATAAAAAGCGTTGTAAAATTACAACACTTTATTATATGTTAAAATGTTAGATTGTTAATATGTTACTGTGATATTTATAATGTCTTAAAATTCATCACCAAATAACCCACGCCAAATGGAGCCTCGTAAGAAAGTAGTTGTGGTTCGCAGTTCATCTCATCGATTACTCCGGCAAGAGTAAGGATAGATCTTAGGCCGCATTCTTTAGCTTCTTCGGCTAATTCTTTGTCCATCATCATTAATCCTCCGCATTTTTTATTTTGAAGCATATCTATTACCTGTTTATCGAAAACTTCTCCCTTAGGGCAGTATTTTGCCGGCGCATCTTTGCTCAGACAATGTGATAGGTCGCCAGAGGCAATTAGGGCAATTCGTTTATTGCTTCTGCCAATAACTTTTTTAAGATATTTGCCAAATTCAAAGTGATCTTGATAATTTAACATAGAATAAGCTATTGGAACTATTTTTACATTGGGAAGATTTTGAGCTAAGTAATAAAGAGGAACAAGAGTTCCATGATCAATAAAGGATTCATTTACCAGTTGAACAGGTAGATTTTTAAGTTCAGCTCTAATTTTTATTTTGTTTATAAAACTAATGTCTGGTTCAAATTCAAATTTTGTTTCCAAGTCACCAAAATTTTGGAACTCACCATAGTATTTTTCGCTAATTTGGATCGTGAAAGTATCAGTTTGAACTAGTCCATGAGGAGAAATTACAACTATAGTATCTGGTTGAAGCGCGTAAAGTTCTTCGGCAAGTTGTTCCATTGCTTCTTTGGTTTTTGTTATTTTCTCTAAATTTTTTTTACCGATAGTTGGTATTAATATCGGTGGATGAGGCGTAATTGCCGAAAAAACTAACATAAAGTTAAATGTTATTTATTAAGCGCGACTTCCACGCTGTTTTGATCAATAGTTATATCAAGGGTTTCCCCAGTTTTATGAAGTTCTAGTGTTTTATTGCTAACATCCTTAATATCTCCCCATCTGTAGCCAAGCCCTGTGAATGTTTGTTCATTAGCAATAGGTCTTTTTTTGCTATTAGATATTACATAAACTATTGGTTCATGAGGAGACTTGATAAGTTCTCCTTCGCGAAGTTTAACTGGAGATCCGGTATTATAATCACTTAATTTATCTGGTGAAGCAGGAATTATTTTTTTGTTTGGATAGTTAATTTCCATTATTGATTTGCTCCAGATTGGGTACTTAATTCCACTTAAAACAAAGTAAACTCCGCCAGTCGTATTATCTTGAAGCAGCGCGCCAGTTGGGTAGGCATCTGTTTCACTTACTGGTTTGCCTAATATATAATCATCTAACTCTTCTCTGGTTGCATCAATTATTTCTTCTTTATTAAATCCAATGGCATTAAAAATGGTCATTGTAGCTATTTCTCGTTTTACATCATCAACTAATAGATATAATCCGCCTTGTGAAGATTTTAAAATAGAATAATTTGGGAATCTGATCGGTGTTCCTTCGATATAGCTATCTAAGTCACTAGCCTCTACATCAATAATTTTATCTAAGGAAAATCGTGACATTAAGGCAGCTTTAGATAGAAACGGCCTTTTTTCACCATTTTGGATTAAATATACGCCGTCTTCACCAAGTCCTTTAAGTAGGGAGCCATCTGGATAATATGTTTTTTTGGCTGGAAAATATTTATTCCAAAGCTTCCAAACATTATAGTTTCCATAATAAACATGCGGTGTGTAGTTATATAGAGCCGCCGTAGCTTGATTTTTAGGGGTTACAATATCTATTGTTTTAATGGTTTTAACAGAGTTATTAAATACATAAGTAGTATTTGTTTTATATCTGTATAACTCAGCTTCATCTAAGTATGATCTAAATTGTAGATAAGCACTGTTTACTTGTCTAAAAAAGCCTCGCCATCTAGAATTACACGCTTGTCCATCAAAACAGCCATAACCGGTAGCAGCATTTAATTGGTAAGTTGATGGACTTGGGTCCTCAACTAAACTTTGTTCTTTTTGCAGTAAAACAAGCATAAATTTAGGATTTATCTTGTTTTCTTGGGATAGAGTGTAGATGATTTCTGATGCTCTTCTTATTTTCCCATCGATATCTTCACATGCATAATCAACTAAGAAACTATTTTTTTCCTTTAAAAAGTTAATTACTTGTTCTTGGGTCATTGATTTATAGTCATTTATCTCGGCATCTGAGATAATAAAACTAGGATCAAATGTTCCAGCAAAAACAGGAAAAACAGGTGTTAAAAGGAAATAAAATATAAAAATAGGAATAACTGACTTTTTCATAAAAATTATTGTTTTAAGCTTTAGTTTTTGTATATATATAATAGCAAAATTTACATTTTTGGGCAAGAAAAAACCCCGGGAAATTTCCCGAGGTTTTATTTAGTTAATTTCTATTTTTAATTTATCTTTTTCGGCATCTATCATTATTGTGTTTCCTGGTTTTATTTCTCCTTCAATTATTCGTAGCGCCACTTCATCAAGTATCATATTTTGGATAACCCTCTTTAAGGGTCTTGCTCCAAAGATAGGGTCATAGCCGGTTTTAGCTATTAATTTCTTGGCCTCAGGACTTACCTTTAATTTTATTTTTTTCTCACCCAGTCTATGAGCTACTTTTTTAAGTTGGATATCAACAATGTTTCTAATTTGAGATTCTTTTAAGCTATGAAAGATTATAGTTTCATCTATCCTGTTTAAGAACTCTAGCTTAAAGTGATCTCTAAGAATTTTCATTATTTTATCTTTCATTTCTTTTTCACCCCTAGACTCTTCTTCTTTTTTAGTTCCGCTTTCAGTAAAACCAATAGAATATTCCTGAATAACTTGATTGCCTAAGTTAGAAGTCATTATAATGATAGTATTTTTAAAGTTAACTGTTCTACCCTTGGCATCAGTTAATCGACCATCATCTAAAATTTGAAGCAAAATATTAAATACTTCTGGATGAGCTTTTTCTATTTCGTCAAAAAGGATTACGCTATAAGGTTTTCTTCTGACTAGTTCGGTTAATTGCCCGCCTTCTTCATATCCAACATAACCAGGAGGGGAGCCAATAAGCTTGGATACAGAATGTTTTTCCATAAACTCACTCATATCAACCCTAATAACAGCTTGATCGTCATTAAAAATAAACTCCGCTAAAGTTTTTCCAAGTTCTGTTTTACCAACTCCAGTTGGCCCAACAAATATAAAAGATCCAATTGGCCGGCTTTCCTCGGATATTCCAGCCCTTGAACGCCTAATAGCATTAGACACCGCTTTTATGGCTTCATTTTGCCCAATAACCCGCTTAGATAAAACACCTTCCATTTTAGCAAGTTTTTTAACTTCACTTTCTAGCATTTTAGATACTGGTATCCCAGTCCAGCGAGAAACAACCTGGGCAATATCTTCTTCTCCAACTTCTTCTTTTAAAATTTTATTTTCACTCTGGATTTTATTAAGTTTTTCTTGGTCTCCCTTTATTTCCTTTTCTATATTAGGAATTTTTCCATAGCGAATCTCGGCAACCTTGTCCAATTCACTGCTTCTTTCTTCTATTTCAGCTTGAGATCTTAGTTTGTCTATGCTTTCTTTGTTTTTTCTAATTTTATCTATTAGGCCTTTTTCATTCTTCCATTGTAGTTCAAGGCCAGACATTTGTTCTTTTAAATTAGAGAGTTGTTTATTTATTTTTCGTAATCGACCCAAGCTATCTTTATCTTTTTCTTTTTTAAGAGCCTTTTTTTCTATCTCCAGAGTCCTAACATCTCTTTTATATTTATCGAGTTCATCGGGCATGCTATCGATTTGCATTTTTAAGGCTGAAGCTGCTTCATCGATTAAGTCAACAGCTTTGTCTGGTAGATGGCGATCAGAAATATACCTATGAGACAGTTCGGCAGCAGCTAAAATAGCATTATCGGTTATATGAACTCCGTGGTGAACTTCGTATTTTTCTTTTAAACCACGTAAAATTGCAATTGTTTCTTCAACACTTGGTTCGGTTACCATTATTGGTTGGAACCTTCTTTCAAAGGCCGCATCTTTCTCAATATATTTTTGATACTCTTTGGTAGTGGTTGCTCCGATAGTTCTAATTTCGCCACGAGCTAGAGCAGGTTTTAGCATATTAGAGGCATCAAGTGCTCCTTCAGTTGCACCAGCTCCAACTAAGGTATGTAGTTCATCAATAAATAAAATTATTTTACCAGCTGATGATTTAACTTCTTTTAATACTGCTTTAAGCCTATCTTCAAATTCACCTCTAAATTTAGCTCCAGCTAAGAGTGACCCAAGATCAAGGCTAATTAATTCTTTGTTTTTGATACTTTCCGGAACATCACCATCAACAATCCTTTGAGCTAATCCTTCAACAACGGCTGTTTTACCGGTTCCAGCTTCACCAATTAAAACCGGGTTATTTTTAGTTCTTCGTGACAATACCTGCATTAATCTTCTAATTTCTTTATCTCTTCCAATAACAGGATCAAGTTTTTCTTCCCGGGCCATTTCAGTTAGATTAACCGTATATTTTTTAATAACTTGCATCTTTGATTCCGGTTCAGTGTCAGTAATCCTGGCTGAGCCTCTTACCTCGGCTAAAATTTTTAAAACTTTGTCGTAATCTATTTTTAATTTATTTAAAATATCTCTGGCTTTAGACGGAACCTTAATAAAAGCCAAGAAAAGATGTTCGGTACTAATATATTCATCTTTAAAGTTTTTAGCTTCTTTCTCTGCTTCGTTGATTATTTGAGCAATTTCTCGGGATGCATAAAGCGGGGTAGAGCCAGATTCTCCTATATCAGTTTTTGGCAGATTTCTTATATTTAGTTCAAGTATCTGTTTAATATCACCCTGGGCTATATCCATCTTGTCTAAAACGCTTTTTACAGCGCTTTCTGGTTGAAGTATCAAAGCGTAAAGCAGGTGCAATGCTTCAACCTGTTTATTGTTATAGTCTATAGTTAAATTTTGAGCAGATATTAAAGCTTCTTGGGCTTTGGTAGTAAATTTATGTTGATCCATATAAAATTAGTTTATAGTTAGTAGTGAGTAGTTTGTAGTTAGCACTCTAATATCTAGAGTGCTAACTTTATTATATTATTTTTAAAATCAATGTCAACCCTAGTTATTTTTTGTAAATAAAAAACCAAATTGTTTTAACAAAGTGGTTTTTAATTAAAATTTAAAAAATTTTTATATTATTATATCTATTTTTTCATTACATTTTAAATTTACTACCAAAGCCCAAGAAGCTTTAATAT
>CAYNJS010000031.1:0-9660 GCA_964397635.1 uncultured Gammaproteobacteria bacterium | reverse complement strand
GGCAAAAAGAATATTCAAGAACTTAATGCCCCTTTTTTAATTGACCCTGTTAAACAATTTTCTTCGAAAATTGCATCAAAGATGCGTTAACTGGATGCGTTAACTGGATGCGTTAACTGGGTTGACAAAAAAGCTAAAATATGCTATACTTTTCTATTAACTCTGAATTAAGCAATAATGCTTATTTGCAGGGCAGAACCTTACAATATAATAAAAATGTCATTCCTATATTCCCCTTATGTCATTCCCGCGAAGGCGGGAATCTATTAATTTTTTTAGATCCCCATCTCCATGGGAATGACAAAAAATTGAAAGATTAATATAAATTTATTCTATAGGAGGTATTGAAATGGAAGCTTTTTTAATGTTTTGGATTATTTTTTCCTTGTTTGTAGTATTAGCTATCTTATTTTATTTTGAGAAAACCAGAAATATCTTAAAGACGGTTTTTAAGGCAATAGGAAGCCGTATGGCAAAAAACTGGAAAGACGATACGAGTGGCGATAAAGTAAAAAAAGGCCGTTTACATGGCCTTGCAAAAAGAGTGGCAATGTTTATTTTAAGCATTATTGTTGCTTATTATTTTACTTGGGCCCTTGAAAAGTTTTTTGTTTTTCCGATTTTCAGAATTTTGTTTATTGGCTTTATGCTTTTTGCCCTTCTTTTTCCTTATCGAAAAAGAAAATGGCATAAGGCTTCCCTTGCGATTTTATTTTGTTTGGGATCAATAGTAGCTATTGCTTATCATTTAGAATGTGTTGATTTTTTCTGGTTTGGTTTTCGGATATTGTTATGTATAGCTTTAACAATGTTTTTCTTGGAAGAAATTTTAAATGTTAATTTTTATCCAAAATCTGTAATTCTTATTAATGTTGTTGTTGTAATAATAGCAATCGGCGTAGGTTTCTACGACCTTTTTAAGCCTCACAGCTATTATGTCACTAGTGGGCCAAGATCAGCATACAACATTATGGATAAACAAAAAGAGATAGTTTCTCTTGAAAGAATTAAGGATCAATTTTTTCCAACCAAGGAAATGGCTGAATTATACGAAGCTGTTCCGGAGGAAGTTTCTGGAAAAAAATCCGAGAATTTAAAACTAATAAACGAGTGGACAGTTCTTTACCTTAAGAACAACCTTCCTATAGAATATGGAAGAGTCGAGCTATTTTCCGGCAAAATATTTTTTGTGTTTTATTTTATTTTGCTTAATATTGTTTATTTGTTTGTTGCTGGACCAGAAATAGCAGAGAACCTTATCCAAAGAATGAAAGAATCTAGTAAAAAACAAAAAAGTTCAGGTAAAGAAGGGCTTACAGCTACCTCTTATATTTTATTTGATCTTTTTGGTAGTATGATCCATGAAATTTTACAAGGCAGGAGAAAGAAATGAAAAAACTAAAAAAACATCATTTATACACAATAATAACTGTTGGTTTCATTGTCATTGTGATTCCATTTCTTCTTTGGCACAACACAAAAAAAGAAGAGCAAAGGAGAACAGCAGAGGAACAGAAAAAATCAAGCATCGTATATGATTACGAGATTGACTTTTCCAGCCAATGGAATTTTTCTAAACAAGTTTTTTTTGTAAAACCAGGAAATGTATTGTTTGAAGTTCCTGATGGATTTAATTTTATCATCGATGCTGATAATAAAAAAGCAATTTCCCAAAATTTGTGGGGAGATGTTGTTTTTATAACCGTTTCAGCTCCTTTTTATAAGGAGAAAAAGAAAATATCAGCTTCAAAGTGTCAAGTTCATGTTCCTTTAGAGGGAGAATTGATTGTTCAGGTTGAATTTAACAACAAAAAATTTAATCCTTTAGTAAATAGGGTTTGGACTGGTTATAATGAGGCCGGTGATTTTATCCGCAGCCCGGGAGTTGTAAAAATAACCAATAATTTTGGTGCCAGGGAAATACCAAAAATTGCTTCTTTGTCCAATATTTCAGAGCCAGAAGAAATAGTGATTACAGAAAAAGATTCTAGTGCTGATAAAACTATAAAGAAAGAAAAGGCTAAGGAAGATTTATTTTCCGATGGAAAGTCTGTTTTTTCTCGAGCCATTGGACAAGAAAAATCAAAACATAATATATTTTCCGAACCAGTTGATACCACGGAGTTAGGTAAAGACGTTAAAGAAGCTTGGAAAGTTAAAGACGAAATTGGCCAGGGTATTAAAAAAAAATTGGAATCCCTGGCAAATAATAATTAAAAGGAGAAAATCATGATAGAATTATTGATTTTAATAGCATGTTTTGTAGTTGTTGGCCAGACGGTATATCTGATGTGGGAAAATCTCAGGGGTGAGGATAATGATTTATTTGTAATAGGTCAAAGATCTTTTGTCGGCGTTATTGGATTAGGTGTTATAATTGGCTTTTCGCTTCTCTTAGCCGGGGTCGTTGACAAATCTATTTTATCGCTTTCTGATAACAGTCCGGAAAAATTAGCAACCGCTTGTTTATTGGTTTTAATTTCCTTTTTTGGATTTGATTGTTTGTTTAAAAACAGACTAAAAAAGGAGAGGATTTTACTCTGGGGCATTTGCGGTTTTTCAATTATTTTACTCATTTTGGGTAATTTGGGACCAGATCATAGCTATAGGCCATATTTTGTTTTTGGCCTCGGTGTTTATAGTCTGGCGATTTTATCTGCTTGGGTTAGTGTATATTGGCAGGATAACTTACAGGGTGTTCTAGCGATTCCAATTGGATTTGTTATCTGTGTAACTCTTTTTATTTGTGATATTTCATTAAATAACGGAGTAGCCTTTTTCAATTTCAATGACCTGCGTTGGACTTGGCCACTAGCTTTATTTTTAATATCCGTTTTAGTTATTATGCTTAATTTTTTTAAGCCAATAAAATGGAGAAAAAGGTGGTCTTATAAAGTACTCTTTGTATCTTATGCGTACTTTATCGCAAAGTCTTCAATTATCGTTTTCCTTTTTATCTCTGGTGATTTAACCACGCATAAACTGCTTGATTATATGGATTATAACGGAGTAGCAACAGCAGTTACCGAAGGGCAACTTGTAGCTGTTGAGAGAAAGGAAAGCAAAGATTTTTATCTAGAGAGAATAAAAGATATAAATCTTTTGTTGCAAAACAAGGACAGCAAGATCGACGCCGAAAAAGCCAAAGAAACCCTAAAGAATTATATGGGTATCTTAAATTCAATAGAGCAAAAAAAGGCGATCGTAGAAAAAGAGGCTCCTCAAAAACGGAGCCCAATAGAAATTTTTGTCAAAAGAATAAAAATAATTTGGCTTAATTATATTAAGCCAACCTATGAAAAAGTTGCTTAGTTTATTCTAAGCATTTCAATTAACACCAAAAGGACGGATTCTAGAAAATCAGAAACCGTCCTTTTTTCTTTGTTTAAAATGTTTTACAATAATATAAAAATATAAAATAAAAAAATTAAAAATAAACATGTAATGAATAGATAGGCAAAATGTATTGTTGTGAAAAACACTTAAATAGTTAAAAATAAATGATCTTATAAATTTATATAACCGTTAAAATTTATAAGATATGAAGTTGTTACGTAACATGCTACGTAACAAATCTATTCAGAAAATACTACGGCTTCAAAGGTATAGATATCTACTTTTCCATTTTTCCAATCTTCTTTTGGGATTCCGGCTTTATGTTCGCATAAATAATCCATAAAGGTTTCCTGGTTCCAGCCATTTTCTGTTGCTACTTGGGGGAGGAATAACCCATTTTTGTGTCCTTGTTCCACTATTACTCCATGACGGCCTATTTTAATTTCTTTTGGGGAAGTTATTTTCCGTGGTTCAGTTAAAATAGATATTTCTATTTTTATTTGTGAAAGTTCATCTTCTGTTAATTTATTAAACCTTGAATCATCAAAAGCAGATTTCTTAGTCAGCTCCGCAACAGTTTTATAAAGCGGTTTATCGGAAAAAACATAACCAATGCAACCTCTTAAATTTTGGCCTTTTTTTAATGTAACAAAAGCCCCTAATTTCTTCTTTAAATTTTTTGTTAATTCGTCCTCGTATAGATAGGTCTTTTTCTGAAAATAATTCTTTAGAGTATTACGTGCTATTTGCAGTAAAATATTTTTTTCTTTTTGGCTTAGCATAATTTATATTTTGTGTTATAATACAATTATATCATAAAATAATGATACATAAGAATTTTATGTCATCCTGGAAAGTAGATTTTTCCTGTGATCCCGCCAAGGCGGGAGAGCAGATAAAAAATCACTTGTCTGGGATCTAAACAATTTATGATGGATAGATTTTTTGGCGGTAATCAATTAATAGACACTCAACTTATATTAACCAAGGCTAATATTTCCGATGGAATGTTAATAGGTGATTTTGGTTGTGGCGTTAAGGGTCATTTTGTTTTTCCGGCAGCAGGGTTAGTGGGGCAACGGGGAACTGTGTATGCCGTTGATATTAGGCGAAATGCTTTAGAAAATATTTATCTTAGCTGCGAGGCAGAAGGGATAAGAAATGTAAAATCAATTTGGTCTAATTTAGAAATGTTTGGATCTACTAATATCCCACCAGATTCATTGGATATAGTTTTACTTGTTAATACTTTATTTCAATCAAGGAAGCATACAGATATGTTAAAAGAGTCTATTCGGTTGTTGAAAAAAGGGGGCAGGATTATTATCGTAGATTGGAAAGAAGGAGGTGGGGGGCTGGGGCCGACCCCTGAATATAGAGTTAATAAAAACGATATTAAAGCAGTAATACATAGCTTAGGGTTAGAGCTGGTTGAAGATTTTAATGCCGGTAAATACCACTTTGGAATGATTTTTGAAAAATAATCAATATAATACAAATATAGCGAATTGCATGTTAAACGATAATCAAAAGTTGGGAAAATGGGGAGAAGAGTTGGCAGAAGAATATTTAATTAAAAATAAGTATAAAATTTTAGAGAATAATTATAAAAATTATTACGGTGAAATAGATATAATCGCTAAGCTAAAATCAAAAATTGTTTTTATTGAAGTTAAAACAAGAACCGGCAGGGCTTTTGGCTTGCCGGAAGATTCAGTGAATAGTGAAAAACAGAAAAAAATTATAAGAACCAGTGAAAAATATATTTTAGAAAAAAAGCTAAACAATAATTATAGGATAGACGTAATTGCTATAGAAAAAGATTACGGTACAAGAAAAATATATTTAAGGCATTTAAAAAATGCAGTAAAATATTTTTGATTTGCGATAATTTTTTTCTTGTGGTATAAGAATTTATAGAAGTTAACGGATCATCTTTAAATATTTCAATTTTTCAATTTTAAAATTATGTTAGATAAAAATGACTTACAACAAATTAAAGAAATTGTAAATGAAGAGTTAACCAGGGAATTTGAAGGCTTTGCTGTTATTGTAAAGGAAGCTTTTGATGAACAAAATAAATATATTGACAAAAGGTTTGAGCAGGTTGACAAAAGGTTTGAGCAGGTTGATGACCAATTTAATAAACTTAGCGGTGATATAAGGTATATAAAAGGAGAAGTTTCTTTTATTAAGCAAGAATTAAAGCGAATTGAGAAAAAAATGGACAAATTATTTAAAACTTCTTCAGAAGATGTTATTGCAGTTAATAATGATGTAGAAATTTTAAAAAAGAAAGTGAAATTTTTAGAAAAACAGATAAAAATTTTACAAGCCAACACTTAATTGTAAAAAAATAAAATAAAAAAACCGACTTTAGTCGGTTTTTTGTGTGCGGAAATACTGTATGAAGCTCGAACTTTTTTTGAGAGACAATCGCGAAGCGATTGTTTACCGTCTTTCCTGAACGAGAAGATGCTATTAGTGCCCGGAGAGAGACTCGAACTCTCACGATGTTGCCATCACTGGATTTTGAATCCAGCGCGTCTACCAGTTCCGCCATCCGGGCAAAAAAATTTATCCGGCACCACTTTAAAAATATACTTTATTTTTAAAGTGGTGCCGGATAAATTCCTTACATAAAAAGAACTTAACTAATCAATATAATTGAAAATAATCAATAACGTAAAGATATAATAAAATTGTATAATTGTCAAAAGTTATTGAATATTGTATACTTATATTAATAATTAGACTTTATTAATTATGGTTATTGCTGTTGTTAATCAAAAAGGCGGAGTAGGTAAAACTACTACGGCAGTTAATTTATCGGCCTACTTAGCAGCGCTTGGTAAGTTTGTGTTGCTTGTTGATATTGATCCCCAGGGAAATGCTTCGAGTGGTTTTGGGATCGATAATTATAATATTAATACAACTATTTACGATGCTATATCCGGCAAAACAAACTTAAAAGCTACTGTTATAGATTCTTTTATTCCAACCCATAAAATTATTCCATCAAATTCTAATTTAGCCGGAGCTACAGTTGAAATAGTTGATCAGGAAAACAGAGAATTTTTATTAAGTAATTTATTGCTGGAAGTCAAAAATAATTTTGATTATATTATAGTCGATTGTCCGCCATCACTGGATCTTTTAACTTTAAATGGGCTAGTGGCTGCTGATCATGTTTTGATTCCGGTTCAAGCAGAGTATTACGCCCTTGAAGGCTTGGGCAATCTTTTAAAAACAGTTGATCTTGTTAGGGAAAATTTAAAGCCAAATTTAAATATTTTAGGATCAGTTATAACGATGTTTGATAAAAGAAACAGCATGTCGCGCGATGTAATGAATGAGATGTATAAGAATTTTCCTTTTAAAATTTTTAGATCAGTTATTCCAAGAAATGTTCGACTAACTGAAGCGCCCAGCTATGGAGTTTCTGTTTTGCAGCACGATCCCAGAAGCAAAGGAGCTAAAGCATACGAAAGATTGGCTAAGGAAATTATTGATCATTTTACCTGGAACCAATATTAAATAAATATTTTTAATTATGAAAAAATCAGGATTAGGAAGAGGTCTTGGATCTTTGATTCCAAAAAGAAACTCTTTCCAGCAATTAAATCAAACTGGCAATACAGATGTTAATATAGAAGCAAAAGATATGTCTGCTCTGCCTAGTGGTAAACAAAAAAAAACCCAGCAAGCACCAATAAGCCAAGGAGCATTACACATTAGTGTGAATGAAATTGAAGCAAATCCATATCAGCCAAGAGAAAGTTTTAAAGAGAGCGATTTATCAGATTTAACGGCTTCAATTATGGAGCATGGAGTTTTGCAGCCTTTAATTGTTACAAAAAAAGACGATGGTGGTTACGAATTAATTGCTGGAGAAAGAAGGCTCAGGGCTTCAAAACTAGCCGGGCTTAAAGATATTCCGGTTATTGTTAAGGAAGTCGATAATTTTGGCAAATTACAACTGGCAATAATTGAAAATATTCAAAGGGCTGATTTAAACCCCATAGAAGAAGCAAAATCTTTTGAAAAGTTAGCTGAAGAATTTGATATGACTCACGAAGAGATTGCTAAAAAGGTTGGCAAGAGCAGATCTTTTATTAGTAACACGCTTAGATTGCTTCATTTGCCCCAAGAAATTAAAAATGCAATTTCAGATGGAAAGTTAAATGCCAGTCAATCAAGGTCATTGGTGGCACTAGAAGGGAAGGAACAAAAGAAACTTTTTAATAGAATAATCGGCAACAAGATGACTGCTAGGGAAGTTGAAAACGAAGCCAGAAAAGTTTCTGTGCAAAAGCATACTAGGGTTGTAAAAAAAGATCCTATTATAGCTGCTAAAGAGGAGCAAATTCAAAGAGCGCTTGGTACCAAGGTTTCAATTAAAAAGAAGGGATACGGGGGACAGGTTGTAGTTGACTTTTATTCTGATGAAGAGTTAAATTCTATAATAAATAAAATCGCTTAATAGTTTTAAAAATAAATATAGATACAATTTTGTTTTTATGTCATTCCCGCGGAGGCGGGAATCTAAATAAAAACCGCTTTATTTATTGACAAGCGGTTTTTTTTATTGCTAAATATATTTAGTTCGTTTATTTTTTAATTTTATCAATAAGAGTCGATATCATCCCTCTGTGTTTTGCGTGTTTTTTAATATGCTCTCTGGCAGTATTTGTTTTTACAAATTTTAACCAATCAGGATTAGGCCCTTTACGATTTTTTTCTGTGATAATTTTTACTAGATCACCATTTTTTAATATAGTATTCAAGGTTTTGATTTTTTCATTTATCATTGCGCCAGTACATTTATTGCCAACCTCAGTATGAACATGGTAAGCAAAATCAACCGGAGTAGAATCTAGCGGCAAATCGATAACATCTCCTTTGGGGGTGAAGACAAATATTCTAGAGCTAAAAATATCAAACTCCAGTTTTTTCATGTAGTCTTTGTTGTTTTTTGTATTTTTTTGTACTTTTAGAATTTCTTCTATCCATTTATGTTCAGGTCTTGATGGATCTTTATATCGCCAATGAGAAGCAACTCCATATAATGCTTCTTCGTGCATTTGATGGGTTCTAATTTGGAACTCTATTAGTTTTCCGTCGCTTCCAAAGACTGTTGTATGAAGGCTTCTGTAGCCGTTTGGTTTTGGCACAGAAATATAATCTTTAAAACGGTCTTTCTGGGGTTTCCAAAGAGAATGGATAATTCCAAGCATTTTATAACAATCAGAAATTGAGTTTACTATTATTCTCATGGCAAATACATCATATATTTCATTAAACTGTTTGTCTTTAGTTTGCATTTTTTTCCAGATACTATAAAGATGTTTAAATCTGCCGCTGATTTCATATTTTATATCATTCTTTTTTACCTCTTTTTTAATTTTGGTATTTATCTCATCAATAATTTTTTCCATTTGCTTTTGATATTTTATTTCGTATTTTTCACGAAGATTTTCATATTCTTTTGGATAAAGAAATTTAAAACACTCATCTTCTAGTTGCCACCTTAACCGCCAGATACCGAGCAAGCCCGCAATAGGAGCATAAATTTTTAATGTTTCTTCGGCAATTCTGGTTTGTTTGTGTTTTGGCTGATATTTTAATGTTTTTAGGTTATGAAGTCTGTCGGCAAATTTTATAACCATTACGCGTGAATCTTGGGCTGCAGCTATAAACATTTTTTTAAGATTTTCTACGTATCTATCAATCCCTCTATATTTAACTGTGCTTAATTTTGTAATTCCTTTTACAAGCTTTGCTACCTCCAGGCCAAAGTTTTCCTTTACCTCTTCAAGGGTGGTATCTGTATCTTCCGGTACGTCATGAAGAAGACCGGCAATAATAGTCGGAATATCAGCCTTTATTTCAGCTAGTGTTTTGGCTGTTGCCAATGAATGAATAAAATAAGGTTCACCCGATAACCTTTTTTGCCCTTTGTGAGCATTTTTAGCAAATTCAAAAGCAAGCCTTACCATATCAAGGTCAGCCTTCGGATGGCCTTTTTTAATTTTAGTTAATAATTTATCTAAATTGCTCATAATATATAAAAAGACAGCAAAACTGATTGCTGTCTTTTTGTTATTTTTTCTTCTTGCTTTTTTTAGCAACTTTTTTTATTTTCGGAAGCCTTACTCCTGTTGTTGCTTTTATTTTTGGTTTTCTTGGCATAATATCTAAAAGTTAAATTTGTCTTAAGTGGTATTTTATTATATTTTTTTATGTTTGTCAAGGGATCTCCTATCGGTTAATACCACCGACAGGGTTGGTGGTAATTTATAAAGACCGTTTGAGTAAAAAATA
>CAYNJS010000030.1:0-10177 GCA_964397635.1 uncultured Gammaproteobacteria bacterium | reverse complement strand
TTCATCCGCGTCGAGGTAATTAACATCAACCAGCTCATCGAATGCACCAGCGAAACAATCGCCAAAGAAAAAGGCCTTATTAAAACCGAAGGAAAAGAATATATTATTCAAGATGGCGATGTATGCCATTTCCTCTTTGCAAAATAATATTGTCATATGGATGGATTGTTGTAAAATGGTGCGATCGCACCATTTTACAACACTACCTAACTATACAATAAAAAAAGTCTCGTTAGTTTCTAACGAGACAGTAAAAATAAAGGACAAAAAATTGCGCCGGATATTTATTAGTAAAAACCCAATTGGGTTTTTTTGTTTTAAGGCCATGAGCTCTGACAAATGCAAAACATCCATCAAGCTGCCTAATATAATCTTCAGCCTCTTCACCGGTCAATATTGCAATGGACCCATCTTCATATTCAACTTCAACTCGAACTACTTTATTCTCTTGATTTGGCATTTTTTATCCTCCTCTTTAAAATGAACATGTTCCCACCTATAATCTCTTAAGCTAATACCAAACAGAGCATCACGACCAAAAGATTCTATCATATCTTCAAAAAATTGATGCGCATCTTTCCCTCTAAGAATCCGAGCGTCGCCATCACTACATCCAATTTCTACATAATCAATAGTAGTACCATTATCTGTAGACACTCGAATTACCTCCTCTTAGTGTTTTTTTATTTTTTACAAATTTATCACACAAAATTATTTTGTCAATTAAAATTTTATTTTCTCCTAAAAATAAAAATTTCTCTGGCCACTCTTTGATTAGGCGTGGGGCGTATATACAGTATCGACCCCCTTTTATCAACTCGAATTAAATCTTCAAATTCTTTTGGAACAAATCTAGCTACTTGAAAGCCTTGTTTTTTTACACTTTCTAATATCTCAAGATGCATTAATTTTTTACCAACATTTAAAGCCGGGATAATTATTGCTATTTTACTCCCACTTTTTACAATTTTTCTAAATTCTTTAAAAGCGCCTATGTAAAGTTCGCTTAACTCTCTTTTTACTTCTCCGATCTGCTCATGTCTAAAGGTTGGACCCAAGTAAGGCTCTGTTGCAATTCCATCGATTGAATCAGATTTTATAACCTCTGAAATTTTCCTAACATCTTTATTTATCAATCTAAAGCCTTCAATCTTCAATCTAAAATTACTTTTTAACCACTCTATATTTTGGCGACTATCCTTAATTGCTTTTTCACTTATATCAGACCCGATAATATTTTTTTGTCCCATTAAAATCGCTTCTTGTAAAAATGTTCCCGACCCGCAAAAAGGATCTAAAAAAATGTCATTAGGTTGAACCCCGGCTAAATTGATCATTATTTGAGCCAATTTTGGAGGGATCATCCCTGACGAAACATCCCTGCCTGGCCTACCATAATCCCTCTTACTATAACTCTCAAAATCCTGAACAACTAAGGTTTTGCCCATATAAACTGTTTTACGGCCTTTAAATAAATAAATTTCGGCCCCTTTTTCTATTAATTTATTCTTACTCACAACTACTGATGAAAGTTCTAGGTCTTTTGCCTCTACCCACCGAGAATTTATTTTATTTGATCTAAAGTCTTTTTTAATACTAATTGCTAGATTTTTTAAAAACCTCCTGCTTTTAACGCCCACTGTGCTAAAGCCAAAGGGTATTTTACCTTCCCGGTTTTTAATAAGGCGGACAATATCCTGGGCCTTTATCTCACTAAAATCCTTATATTTCTTCTCAATTTTACCTATTTTTATTGTTCCGCCTAAAAAATTTATCAACTTTTTGACATTAATTTTTGACTCTGCCTCTAAAAACAAAACATTTTCAACCAAAAACACAGCTTTTTTGCTTAATTTAAGCCTTTTTATCTCTGGTCGGTTTAACACCTCTACTATTGACAAATTTTTGTTTTGCCCTAAAATAAAGTAATAGCAATACATAAAGAAAATTTAAAAATCTCCGCCCGAGGCGGATCAGCCTCTGGCTGAAAATATCGAAATAAAAAATTGTGTTGCTGAAACTAAGCTTTTGAGTTTAGTTTTAATTTATTATAAAACATTAATTAAATAATACAAATTAATTGTAAAATCCATCGAATTTTAAAAATGTCATCCTGATACCGCTTAGCGGTATTAAGGATCTAAAATTCAGATTCTGAACTAAGTTCAGAATGACACAATTTTAATATTTTTAAAAATTCGTCTACAATACCAATTTTTGGCGTCGTAGATTTTGCAAAAAAAAAGAAAAAGCATGAATTACGAAATTCTGTACATTATTCCTGCCAAGTATTCTGAAACTGAATTTGAGGAAATCAATAAAAAGGTTCCTGCAATTTTAGAAGAAGCTGGCGCGAAAATTGAAAGAACAGACAACTGGGGCAAAAGAAAATTGGCCTATCAAATCAAACATTTTAGATACGGCTACTACACTTTAATTATTTTTTCTGCCGAAGCTGAAGTTCTAGAAAAAATTACCCAAAAATTAAACCTAAATCAAGATGTTATTAGGTTTCAAATTGTAAAAGAAATTAAACAAGGCGCTAGAAAAGCCGTTACCGTAGATGGTGATGACTATATGGTTAACAAAGACGAAATTAAATCAAAGGAAAAAAGAAGACCAAGCAGAAGAAGAGAAGAGCCTAAAAAAGCCATGCCTACCGGCAGACAGGAAGAAAAATTAGAAGAAAAAACTGAGGAGAAAAAAGAGACAAAAGAAGTAATTAAGGAAGAGCCTAAAAAAGAAGAAAAGCCAAAGAAAAAAACTGAAAAGAAAAAGGCTGGCATCGACAAGCTAGATGAAAAATTAGACGAATTATTAAACGACGCATTATAATTAACCAGCTTCATTAGCTTATAGCTGCATTAGCTTTTAGGGAAGCAGTCTAAAAGCTAACGAAGCTAACGAAGCTAAAAGCTAATAAAACTATGGACCTAAATAAAGCAATGGTCATTGGCCGACTAACAAGAGACCCTGAAGTTCGTTCAACTACTACGGGTCAAAACGTAGCATCTTTTTCTGTCGCAACTAACTTTACCTGGACCGATCAATCTGGCCAGAAACAAGAAAAAGTAGAATTCCATAATATAGTTGCTTGGAGAAAATTAGCTGATATTTGCGGACAATATCTTAAAAAAGGTTCTAGGGTATATATCGAGGGAAGACTTCAAACCAGGGACTGGACCGGACAAGACGGAGTAAAAAGATATCGAACAGAAATTACTGCCGAAAACATGATTATGCTTGACGGCAGGCCTAGTGGCGGAGGAAATAACTTTTCCGGAGGCGCCCCAGCTAGTGCTCCTAAATATGATCAACCAGCTCCATCTAGTAACGAGCCTGTAATCAATGTTGATGAAGACCAAAAAGACAAGGTGAATGGCGAAGCCAGAGAGGGTGACCTGGGTCAAAAGAAAGAAAATACATCATCAGATGATGAAATAAATGTTGAAGAAATACCGTTTTAATCGACGAAGTCGTCCCGGACTTGATCCGGGATCCCTAGATTCCGGATATTTTCATTACATAAAAATTCCGGAATGACATAAACAATAATCTTAAATCATTACTATGAATAAAAAAAATAATACACCGCAAAAAACTTACTGTTATTTTTGTGTAAACAATATGACAGACATTGATTACAAGGACACTGAAATTTTAAGAAGATTTATTTCTTCTTACGCAAAAATTAGACCAAAAAGAAAAAGCCACGTTTGCTCAAAACACCAAAGAAAGCTATCTCAAGCTATTAAAAGAGCAAGAATCATGGCCTTGTTGCCGTTTGTAAGCAGATAATTATATCGCTGGAACCCTTGAGATTATTGGGATATTTAAGACATTTGTGATTCTCTTTTATTTTTGGCATCCCAAATATCCCAAAAGTCACAACTGTCACAAATATCTCAACTAAAATTATGTTAAATTTTAACGAAATCAAGCTCGGTACTGTTATCAAAATGAACAATGATCCATACGTAGTAGTTGTTGCCCAGCATTTAAAAATGGGAAGAGGCGGGGCCGTACTTAAAACTAAACTTAAAAATTTATTATCCGGTAGCGTTTTAGAGCACACCTTCAAAAGCTCAGACAAGGCCGAAGAAGCTTATATTGTAAGATCAAAAGCTGACTACTTATATAATGAGGGTTCAGAATATTTTTTCATGGATCAAACTTCTTTTGAGCAATTTTCCCTATCAAAAGATATTATTGGCGATCAGGTAAAGTTTTTAAAAGAAGAAACAACAGTGAACGTCTTAAATTTTGAAGGCAAACCTGTTTCAATTAAGCTTCCAATTAAAATAGAATTAAAAGTGACTTCAGCCCCTCCTGGCGTAAAGGGAGACACTGCATCTGGAGCCACCAAACAAATTGAACTTGAAACCGGCACCTTCATCAGCGCCCCCTTATTTGTAAACGCAGACGACACAATAAGAATAAACACAGAAACTGGGGAATACGTTGAAAGAGTATAACACAGTTGAAAATAGAAAGTTAAAAGCCTATAAAGTTATTGATACAAAAAAACAGCTCCGACGTTAATGTCGGAGCTGTTTTTTGTTATTTTAAAATTTTTGTGCTTTAATCCTACTATAAAACAAAAATAAGACACGCATTGTGTCTTATTTTTTTATACTTTCAACTTTATTACCTTATAAGCTTTTAACTAACTTTATCCTTCCTCTTTTTCCTTTTCTCGAACAGCTGCCCAAACTTTTTTCTTAATTTCTTTAATTAATTTTTTATTTTCCCTTAAATATTGCTTAGCGTTTTCTCGACCAACACCCAGCTTTTCCTCTCCATAACTATAAGAATTTCCAGATTTTTTAACTATGCCGTATTCAATTCCAGTATCTATTGCGTCCCCGGCAATAGAAATTCCTTCGTTATACATAATCTCAAAAGTAGTAGTTTTAAAAGGTGCTGCAACTTTATTTTTTACTATTTTAGATTTAACTTGATTGCCAATAATCTGATCGCCTTTCTTGATTTGAGCGCTTTTCCTAACCTCAATTCTAACTGATGAATAAAACTTTAACGCCATGCCACCGGTTGTTGTTTCAGGATTGCCAAAGAAAACACCAATTTTTAATCTAATTTGATTAATAAAAATCAACACTGTATTACTCTTATTAATTACAGCTGCTAATTTTCTTAGAGCCTGACTCATTAGTCTTGCCTGAACACCCATCTGGCGATCACCCATTTCTCCTTCAATTTCTGACTTTGGCACCAAGGCAGCAACAGAGTCAACCACAACTACATCAACTGCATTAGACCTAACCAAGGTCTCTGTAATCTCTAAAGCTTGTTCACCTGTATCTGGTTGAGATATTAATAATTCATTAATATTAACTCCGATTTTTTTAGCATATTCTGGGTCCAGAGCGTGTTCAGCATCAACAAAGGCAGCTGTGCCGCCCATTTTTTGAACCTCAGCTACAATATGCTGGGCCAAAGTAGTCTTACCAGAGGCCTCTGGCCCATAAATCTCGATAATTCTCCCGCGTGGCACGCCACCAACACCAAGGGCAATATCAAGCGAAAGACATCCGGTTGGAACAGAAGATATTTCCATTCTTTTAGCTTCTCCAAGTTTCATTATAGAGCCTTCTCCAAACCTTTCTTTTATTTGATTAATTGCCTCCTCGGCAGCTACCTTTTTTCCGTCTTTTTCATCCCCCCCCTTATTTTTATCTTTTACCATAAAATAATAATTTTCACTTTCTAATTTTCAATGGATAGCACAATTTTTAAAAAACACCGTAATTGATAATTGATTCATTGATAATTGACTGAAAATTGTAAATTGCTAATTGTAAATTGTTGAATTTTATTCAACAACAAGCACCCTCCTGTGAATTATATTAGTTTTACTATATTTTTTACTAGCTGAAACTTTTATCATATTAACTCCTGACTGCAAATTAACTTCTTCTTTAAAATTTCCATCATTATCAGTTAAAATATTTTTTTCATTTATAGCAATATTAACTCCTGGGTCAGTTTTGCCGGTTATCTCTATTTTTTGACCTTGAATTACCGTATTATTTGTCGGGTTATGTATTTCAAGTAACGGCGGATCAAAAATACCCCTAGCCTCAACCCCCAAATAAGCAAAACACATTACAAACACTAAAAAAATTATAATATTTTTTACTATTTTAGGAGTGACTGCAAAAGAAAGATTAAAAAATTGATAGTTTTTATTTTTTAATTTAGAACTGGCTTTTTTTTCTTCTTTACCTGCCTCCTCATATCTGTTTGTTAAATTTATTAAAAACTCTTCTGCGTCTAACCCCAAGAACTCTGCATATTTTTTAACAAAATTTTTAGCATAAACCTCACCTGGCAAACTGCTAAGATCGCCATCTTCAATTGCTTCTAGATAGCTTTTTTGAATTTGAGCAGCCTCCTCAACTTTATCAAGGTTTATTTTTTTACCCTGTCTAATTTTTCTTAATTTTTCACCAAAATTATTAAGCATATTATTTGTCTATCTTAGTCTATCGATAATAAATATTTTATATTTATTTTAATTTTTTTCATTAAAACTATCTTCCTGATCCTCTTCTAGGGCTTCTCTAGACACTAAAACTTCTCTCCCTTTGTTTGGTCCTTGTGGTGGACTAACAATTTCCCTTTCTTCTAAAATATCAATAATTCGAGCAGCTCTATTATAACCTATCCTCATTCTTCTTTGCAAATTAGAAACCGATGCTATTCTTGAATTAACAATAATCTCTATAGCGTCCTCTATTAAATCTTCGTCCTCTCCTCCATCATCACCGCTATCCATTCCCTGCCCATTCTTCGGTCTCTCGGTTATTTCTTCATCGTATTCAATATCTTCAAATTTATCCCTTAAATGGTTAGTAACCCTTTTTACCTCATTTTCAGACACAAATGCGCCTTGCAACCTCTTTGGCTTAGAAACTTCAGCTGAGACAAAAAGCATATCTCCTCGTCCTAATAATTTTTCTGCTCCTGATGAATCTAGAATAGTTCGTGAGTCAACTAAAGATGCAACCCTAAAAGCAATCCTGGAAGTAATATTGGCCTTAATAACGCCGGTAATAACATTTACTGATGGACGCTGGGTAGCTAAAATTAAATGGATTCCAGTTGCTCTAGACTTTTGAGCCAATCTTACAATTAAGGCCTCTAGTTCTGGTCCAGCTGAACCCATTAAATCAGCTAGCTCATCGATAATAATAACAATAGCGGGCATTTCATGGCCAGCTGCCCGATAAGACAAAATATCTCTATTCCCAGCCTTTTCAAATTTATCAAATCTTTTTTCCATTTCTCGAACCGCCCATTTTAAAGCATTTACAGTCTTTCTTACATCGGTAACAACTTGAACTGGTAAATATGGCGTTCCGTTATAAGTTGTAAGCTCAACTCTCTTTGGATCTACTAAAATAAATTTAATATCTTCCGGTGAATTTTGATACATTAAACTTATTATAATAGAGTTGATACAAATTGTTTTACCAGATCCGGTTGAACCGGCCACCAATAGATGAGGATTTTTTGTTAAATCAGTAAACCAAATTTTACCGGTAACGTCTTTCCCAAGGGAAATCATTAAATTTGAATCTCGTTTTTTAAATTCTTTAGAATCGATAATATCACGAACCCTAACTTGGGCCACCATTTTATTAGGCACTTCAATTCCCACCAAAGATTTTCCTGGAATCGGCGCTTCAATTCTAATCGGATGAGCCGCCAAAGATAAAGCTAAATCATTACTAAGGCTAACGATTTGCGCTAATTTTACCCCCTCGGCTGGCCTTAGAGTATACTGAGTAACTGTTGGCCCAACACTAATATCTCCCATCTCTACTTCAATGTTAAAATTTTCCAATGTTCCTTTAATTATTTCCTTATTTCTTTCAATATCCCCGCTAGTTGGCTTGCCACCGCCAACACCAAGTAAATTAAGCGGTAGGTCTATTTTTCTTTTAATTCTCTGCGAGGCAAAATTCATCTCTGACTGCTCTCCGTTATCATCTGATAAATCTTTTTTCCCTATTTCATGTTTTGAAAAATCAATATCCTTTTTTTCCTTATCATCTATAATCTTTTCAGAAACTGGTTCTTCGTAGTAATCATCGTCTTCTTGTTCCCTATAATCTTCTTTGTTTTTTTTTACCAAGCTTCTCCATGAGTCCGGCAACTAACTGCAAAATATTGCCAAAAGCAAGCTTAAAAACTTTTAAACCGCTAAGCATTTTGTCTAAGGTTATATTGAAAAGAATCATTGATGAAGCCAAAAATATAATAAGCAAAATTATAAAGCTCCCCCAAAAATCAAGCGCATACATTGCCGGATAACTTAAAATAACCCCAACATAACCTCCGCCCAATCCATCGGCCGCGGCTTGCAAACTCTCATCTAGAGCCACTGTTAAATGCAAAAAACCATAAAAACTTAAAACAAAAAAAACCATTCCTATATAGTGAATAACTTTTAATGTTTTTTTTCTGGCTGTTATAATAAAGTAGGTAACCGCTGTTAATAAAAACGGAAAAGCAAAATAGCCACTGCCAAAAGCTTTTTTCATCACCTTTTCCCTAAGCACAAACCCAAACTTGCCAGCCAAATTAAACAGGCTTAAAAAAGAAAGAGTTATAAGAGCAACCAAAATTAAAATTAAGATACCTTTTTTAATTTCTGGATCTATAGAAAACCCTTCATTTATAACTTGATTTCGTTTTTTTCTTTTTCGTTTTAACATATATATATCATAAAAAAGGAAGAATTAACATCTTCTCACAAACTTATTATACCAAACAAAAATGTTAGATTCAAGAGCGTTTTAGATAAACAAAATTGATTTTAGACGATTTCTTTTGCTAATTTCCAGTCTTTTTCAAATAAAGTTCTATGCATTTGGTAGATATTTTTATCTTCTATTATAACACCAATCATGGATTCGTCTGATAAAGTAATATAGGAAATTTTATTGCTGTAAATTTGCATTACAGTTGCAAAGCGCTCTACTCCTTTAACAAACTTAATATCTGTTGTTTGCTTGTGATAGTCTTTAAAAAATTTCCTTGAATAATCAGAGTCTACTATTAAAGCTTTTTTCTTAATATCCAATTTATCTCTTTTTTTAGCATAGTCTTCGTTTATTTTCCTGATATATTTATTTACTTTTTCCATATCAGCGTAAGTATAAACAACTTCATCCGCGCTTAAAGTATCAAAAATCACCTTTTTGACTCCTTCTAATCCCTCATAAAACCGTACTCCGGGCTTATTATTAATCAAATTATACTTGGAAACCATATCCGGCAGGTAATTATTAAACAATTCCCTGTCTTTTTTTATTGTCTGTTCTCGCTCGTCAAACAATTTTTCCATCTGTGACGGATGCGTGATTTTAAACAAGCTGATTTGATTGGGCTTATCGTCTCTTTCAATAACTCCAAATAAAGCTAACTCCTCCAAGTCTTTATAAACAATCGCCCGCGACTTTTTAATTTTCCTAGCAATCTCCGAAGCCCGAGCTTGCTTTTTTTTATACAAATATTCCAATATATCAACCTGAGTAGGAGTAAGCCCGGCTTTATTCAGAACATTTTTAAACATATTCCATTTGTCATTCCCGCGAAGGCGGGAATCTAATTTATTAACTAAACTAACCTTAGTATAGCGTATTTTAAAATATTTGTCAAGTATATTAGTTGACACTTTTTGTATTATTTTATCATCACTTTTTATGATTTTGTCAATAAAACACTAAACATTAAGCTATTCCTGTAAACCAATATCCTTGACAATATTTTAATAATATGTTATACTGTTTTATCAAGCTAAAAAAGTAAAAAACAAGAAGCTTGGAAAGTTCATTAAAAAACCTTTAAATCATTACTCAGAGGATTAGAGTGGCAAAAGCCATAGGAGAGAGTTTCGAACTATCGAAATTATGGCCTAGCCCAATTCAAGGGGTTCAATGAAAAAGGAGAGAGCTACTGGAAAGTAGAAATCTTCCTGAAAAAAATTCGGGAAGACACTAGTCTTCAGTAGGCCTGTTACATAATAATCTATGTTACGAAATTCTCAGATTTTGAGGAAATTTCTCTTTAAAATTTTTTGCTTATGCCTTAGCATAGGTCAAAAATTTTAAAGAGAAATTTACCAAAATATGGGGATTGCAGTAAT
>CAYNJS010000029.1:0-10360 GCA_964397635.1 uncultured Gammaproteobacteria bacterium | reverse complement strand
GAAAAAATTAACATTTTTTTCAATTCTGCGATTAAGCTTTGAAATAGAATTTAAGGGTGCTGGGTTGACAAAAAAAGGTTTAAAAGCTAATATGTTCAAATGAACAAATAATCGAACCTTTTTAATTTAATATAGAGGAGAAATATTATGAGGGAAAAAATTGTAATCAAGATAGGTGGTGCTTTAAATGTAAAACACGGAGTACCCCGTTTACCGACTATCGAATCTTACGTTAAGCAAATTTGGGAAATATCCCAAATAATGGATGCATTTTTTACTTTTGTTCTTTCCGGAGCTATTCCCATAGGTTTTCGCCTATCGCGAGAAAAAGAAATGGACATGAGTCCAAGCGGACAATCAGCCTACTCAATGGCTGGCCAAACAACATTATTTGATGCTTACGAAAGAGTACTACGAACCTATGGATTCTTGCCTTGCTCTGGAACTTACACAACAAAAACCCTGCAAAATCAGCACACCTTAGATGTCTTCCAAAAAAATGATCAAAAGAAAGCTGTTGTTCTGATGAATGAGGCAGACAATGTTAACCCGGAAGAAGTGGACGGAGACAATGATCCCCTGGCAGCTAAAACTGCAGTTTTAATTAAAGCTGATCACCTTATCCTTCTTTCTACTATAAATGATGGAATTGAATGCTCAAGCGATCTGGCAAAAAAAATGAGATTAATTAAAAAAACATTAAAAACAATAAAAGCTGAACTTCTTACCTATGAATTTATAAAATTAATTGACAACGGAAAAACTTCCAGAAAAGATAGCAAGGGAATTGGAGTTAAGCTACAGTCAGCTCGTTTAGCCTGCGAAGGCGATGTAAAAAAAGTAACCATTGCCAATGGACTGGAAGAAAATATATTAAAAAAAATCCTCTTAGAAGAAAAAGAAGTGGGAACAACAATCGTTCCCTGAAAATTAAAACAGGCATGACCATTACGGTTCATGCCTTTTAAATTTTTTATTACCAAGCGGACTCATTGTCGCCAAGGGGTGCCGAAAAAGGAAATAACGCCCTAAACGTTTCATCCTCTTTTTGCTGCATGGCCGGACATAATTTAGGAATATGGTAAACCGTTTTAGGAAATTTCTTTCCTGACTTCCTTTCCCACGCTTGTATGGCTAATAATCTTTCATCTTCATTTTCAATTAAATCAACTTCTCTAACTTCAGATTGCTCCTCACAAGTTAATCCTAAATTATGCATTATATTTTCTCCTTGTATAAAGCTGTACTCATTAATTTATCTGACATTGAGGGAATGCGCAAAACCCTATTTCTCCAAAAAATATAACTTCTTGGTGGTTTTGGAAATTCATGTCCTTTCATCAATTTAGATTGCAATCTTTTTTCTTTTTCAACTAGTTGATTCCTAAGCTCTTGAACAGCCGAGATATGCTCACTCTTTAAATCAATATCAAACCTATCGATAGAGGCTTTTAGTTTTGTTTTCCTGGCAAGCTCTTTGTCAGATAGACAAATATTGATTCTGATTTTTCCAAGTAACGACTTAATATCATTAAGATATTTTATACCTTGCTTTACCTTGCTTTCATAATCTTGAGCTATACTAATCATTAGCGTTGAAATCACAAGCATTATAGCTAAAAACACCAAAAAAATATAAACAATTACAACAATTAGCCCATGATCAATAAAAAATTGTTCAAAAATAGTTTGAAGCGATAAAAAACCTAAAAATAATATAAAGATTGTCCGTCCCAAATATTTATGACTTTTTCTTAAAGAATTAGATACATTCCTATCCATTGAGTAGCCCCCCCTTTTTTTTAATTTAATGTTCGATTTTATTTTATTACAATAAACTCTATTTTATCCCCTGCTGAATCTTTTAATTCTGCCCAAACTTTAACTACTTCCATTAGTGGGTATTTTCTGACTATTATCCTTTTAGCTTCTTGCATGTCTTTTAACTGTTTTACCTTTTCTTCTTCAGGCGTTAGTGGTCCGTGCCATTTATTGTAAGCCCCGCAACTGCTGTGGTGAATCATTATAAGCCTTTTTCCTTTATGAAGTTCAGCAAAAACTTGAACCTCCAAGAGCGCGTCTTCGTCTTTTTTAGATAACTGTCTCATAAATCTTTGCGACGAACCTGCTTGACTCACAAGGTCAAATATTTCTGCGTCCGCATCAAATAGACCGGACTTTTTTACCCATTTATTAAACTCTTTGTTTTGCCTAAAATCCATACATCGGACAACGCCGATTTTACAAAAGTGCGACATAATACTCCTCCTTGTTTAATTATTAACTTTAAAATAAGGATCCTCTCTTTGAAATCCTTATTTTTATTTACAATTTTCTATGTTTTCTTGCTACCCTGATTCTGGCCATTTCCTTTTCTATCATAGATGATAGAGCGGCAAACTCGCGAGCATCACCTGTTTTTTGTTCTTTTAGTTTCTCTGCTCTTCTTTTGGCCTCTTCGGCTCGCTCTCTATCAATGTCTTCAGCTCTTTCAGCCGTATCAGCTAAAACCACAACCTTATTAACCATCACTTCTACAAATCCGCCGGAAACTGCCATTGAAACATTCTCACCCTCTTTTTTAATAATAATTTCACCGGGTGATAACATTGAAACAAGAGGAACGTGTCCCGGTAAAACAGTAATCTCCCCGCTTTTGGTAGGCAGAGTAATTTGCTCTACTGTTTCCTTTAGAACGGTTCTCTCGGGAGTTACTATTTCAAATTTAATTTTATTAGCCATATATAATTAAGAAATTTATTTCTTTTTAATTTCCTCAATCCCGCCTTTCATGTAAAATTCTTGTTCTGAAACATTATCATATTCACCATCTAAAATAGCCTTAAACCCTTTAATAGTATCTTTAAGCGAAACATATTTACCAGCTACACCGGTAAAGGTTTCTGCTACAAAGAAAGGTTGTGATAAGAATTTTTGAATTCTTCTCGCTCTGCCAACGATTAATTTATCTTCTTCGCTTAATTCTTCCACACCTAAAATAGCGATAATATCTTGAAGATCTTTATAACGTTGTAACATCTTTTGAACTTGACGAGCTACACTGTAATGTTCTTCCCCGATTATTTTTGGATCTAAAATAGTTGAAGTTGAATCCAGTGGATCAACTGCTGGATAAATACCAAGCTCTGATAATCCACGTGACAGTACAACGGTTGAATCAAGGTGACCAAAGGTTGTAGCTGGAGCCGGATCAGTTAAGTCATCGGCTGGTACGTATACAGCTTGGATAGATGTAATAGAACCTTTATCAGTTGAGGTAATACGTTCTTGCATCTCTCCCATTTCACTTGCTAGCGTTGGTTGATAACCTACAGCAGAAGGCATTCTTCCAAGTAAGGCTGACACCTCAGAACCTGCTTGAGTAAATCTAAAAATATTATCTACAAAAAATAATACATCTTGATTTTTTTCATCTCTAAAATATTCAGCAATAGAAAGTCCTGATAAAGCAACCCTGGCTCTGACGCCTGGGGTCTCGTTCATCTGACCAAATACCATTGATAATTTATTAAGTACTCCAGACTCTTTCATTTCATGATAAAGATCATTACCCTCACGAGTTCTCTCACCTACTCCGGCAAACACACTGTAACCACCATGGGCTTGGGCAATATTATTAATAAACTCCTGGATAACAACAGTTTTACCAACTCCGGCTCCTCCGAACATGCCCACCTTACCACCTTTGACGATAGGACAAATTAAATCAATTACCTTAATGCCGGTTTCCAGGATCTCTGTTTTGGTAGATTGATCTATGAACTCTGGGGCTTCTCTGTGGATTGGGTATCTTTTTTTTGTTTTTGCCTCTTCTTTACCATCAATCGGTCGACCTAAAGTATCAAACATCCTCCCTAAGGTCTTTTCACCAACAGGAACACTAATAGGTTCTCCGGTATCTACTACTTCCATGCCACGCTTAATACCGTCAGTTGATCCCATAGCAATAGTTCTAACTAAATTAGATCCTAAATGCTGTTGAACCTCCAAGGTCAGTTCTATTTTCTTTTTTTTATCTTCTACCGTTAAAGCAGAAAAAATGTTAGGCAAACTTCCTTCAAAGTTCACGTCTACTACTGCGCTGATAACTTGTTTGATTTTTCCCATACCAGCGCTTTTGTTGTTTTTTTGTTTATCCATATATTTATTTTAATTAATTTATTTATTACTCATAACTTGAGCCCCAGCAGAAATTTCTGCAATTTCATTGGTTACACTAGCTTGACGAGCTTTATTATAATATAATGTTAATTCATCGATCATTTCTCCAGCTGCATCTGTTGCGTTTCTCATACCAACCATCCTGGCTGAATGCTCACTAGCATTAGCCTCCAGTAAGGCTTGATATAATTGAACCTCGATCAATCTTGGTAAGATTTCATCCAAAACTTCATTCACACTTGGCTCAAAAATATATTCATATTTAAACTCACCTTTCTTTAAATACTTTTCTCCTTTTTCTTTAATAAATTCTTTAGTAGTACCAACCTTTTCATCCTTACCAACAATACCCAAATACTCATCTTCACTATCAAGTTGAATCGGCAAAAGCTGTTTAACCCGCGGAACTTGATTAATAGAAGAAATAAAATCGGTATAAGCTACCATCACCTTGTCATGATCTCCGGCTAAAAAGTTATCAATAACCATTTTAGCCATAGCCTGAACCTCATGAACACCAGTAGCTAAATCTGGTTTTTCAAAATCGGCAAATAAATTATAACCATCTCGTTTCATTAATTCAGCTCCCTTTTTACCCATTGTTACAATATCAGTAATTTTATCTCCGTTTTCATGTTTTTTAATAGAAGAAACCGCTTTACTGTGAACCTGCACATTATAACCGCCGCAAAGACCTCTATTTGAACTAATCAAAATCAACAGTACTCTTTTATATTTATCACGCTGTTCAAGCAAAAGATGATCCTTTGATCCATTAACTTGTGATAAATTCAAAACCGTATTCCAAGATAAATTAGCATAAGGTCTTGTTTGGAGTACCATATTCACTGCCCTTTTCATTTTTGAGGCAGCTACCATCTCCATCGCCCTTGTGATTTTTTTGGTGTTATTTACTGATTTTATTCTTCGTAATATGTCGCGCGTATTTGCTGGCATAAATAAACAAAATTCAAAATGCAAAATTCAAAATGCAAAATTTATGTATTCGCTACGCTCATAATTCATTTAAATATGGTCGTGAAGCGACTCTTTAATTTTGATTTTTGATATTTGATTTTTTAATTTTATATTTTAAATCTAAAATAATCTATTAATGTGAAATTTCACTGATCGTTTCAATAGGAGTCTCGCTCTTGCCCATCTTTTGACCGGTTGTTTCTTGTCTTAGATAGTCAGCCATAAACCAAATAGCAATTGAAGCGATGGTTAAAGTTACAAAAGAAACTACCAAACCAGACTTAAGCCATTTCTTGAAGGTAATCGGCTCATCGGTTTGCTCACTCTTTGCTACCACCACAACATTAGCTGTTGAACCAATTGGAGTTGCGTTTCCACCAAATCCTACACCAAGAGCAAGTGCCCACCACAAGATGTTCACATCTACTCCTTGAGTTCCTAAATATGTAATTACCGGTATCATAGCCACGGTAAAGGGAATATTATCTACAATTGCTGACATTACCGCACTAACCCATAAAATAATAATTGCTGCCATCACCAGATTATCTCCAGTAGCAACATCAGAAAGTTTTTCGGCCAAAAAGCCAAGTACTCCGGCATGTTCAAGTCCTCCCACAATTACAAATAAAGCAGCAAAGAATAATAACACGCTCCATTCAACTTTTTCTAATATTGGTTGAGGATCTTTCTTTGGAGTAACTAAAATTAAGGCTAAGGCCGCACCAATTAAGGCTACCATTGAAGGAGGCATATGGAACTTACTATGTAAGAAAAATAAAACTACAACTAGTGCCAAAACCCATAAAATTCTAACTAAGGTTTTCTTATCTTTCATTGCTTCCTTTTCATTCATCTGCATTAACTCGTCAATGTGTTCTGGTTTTTGAGCTAACTCTTTTTTAAAGACAAGTTTTAAAGCAAACAAAGTACCAAACCAAGCAAAAACTACAATCGGCGCTGTATGGGTTAAAAAGTCATTAAATGAAAATCCAGCCGCTGACCCAATCATAATATTTGGCGGATCACCAACTAAAGTTGCCACGCCACCAGTATTAGATAAAATTGCCTCAGCAATAAGTAAAGGAATTGGTGAAATTTTCAACATCCTAGCAATGATAATGGTAACCGGCGCAAGTAAAATAACAGTAGTTACATTATCCAAAATCATTGATAAAATTGTTGTAATAACACCTAAAACTAAAACTAACTTCCAAGGATTACCCTGTGTCTTTTTAGCGGCAATAATAGCCAAATATTGAAAAAATCCTGTTTTTTCTAAAATAGCTACTATAACCATCATACCAAGTAGCAAGCCTATGGTATTAAAATCGATTGCATGAAGCGCTTGGCCTGGCTCATAAAAATGATAATACATACCGGCCCCCACCATAATAACTGCACCAATCATTCCAATAACAGTCCTATGAATTCTCTCGGTTAGAATAAAAAAGAAAGTAACCGCAAAAATTATACTTGAAACTATAAAAGTCGTATCAAACATACACATAAATTAAATAATCCCGCCACCTAATCTAGCTAAAGCTTAATTGAGGAAGTCCCGCCAAGGCGGGATTAGCGGTGATAAATTCTTATTTGCAATCAACAAAACATTCTATTCCTAAAATGTCTCCGATAACTTGCTTAACTTCTGTTCTTGTAATTAAACCAATTGGCTTTTTGTTCCGATCGACCACTGGAACTCTCATTTGGTTTTCTGAAATAGCAATAACTGCTACTTCCATTAAGCTATCGTCAGCGTTAACAACTGCCGGTTCTTTAATCATGAACTTTGAAATAGGTTGATCTTTTGCTTTTTTAACATCTTCTGCAAACATCTCTTTGTTAGCAAAGTGAGCAGCAATTGCATCATCTTCTTCTAAATAATCAGGAACTACTTCCCTAATCATTTCTCCGGTATTAATCATCCCGGTTACCTTACCCTCATCATCTACAACAACTAAACTGTTTGTTTTTTCGTCGATCATTTTTTTAAGAGTTTCAAAAAAAGTAGCATTTACACTAATTGTTTTTACTTCTCTCATAATTTTTTTAATTTGTTCTGGCATATTTTTAAAAAAATTTAATAATTATTTTTCTTCTTTAATTAAGTAATCTAAAGTTTTTTTGTAATCGTTAATTTTTTCTGTTAAAGCTTTTTCTACTTTTTCATCTAAATCTCCGGTTTCTTTTATTGTTTTTAACTCTTCTTTAGCCGAAGTATTTAAATATTTTTGCAGGCCAACTTCAAAGTCGATTACTTTATCAACAGGAACATCATCAAGTAAGCCTGTAGAAGTAGCAAATAAAATTGCCACCTGATTTTCAACAGGTAATGGAACATATTGATCCTGTTTTAAAACTTCTGTAATTCTTTTACCACGCTCTAATTGCTTTTGAGTAGCTTCATCTAGATCACTACCAAATTGTGCAAAAGCAGCAAGTTCTCTAAACTGAGCTAACTCTAATCGAAGTTTTCCGGCTACTTTTTTCATAGCTTTAATTTGAGCAGCAGATCCTACACGAGAAACAGACAATCCAGCATTAACAGCTGGTCTTATTCCTTGATAGAATAAATCCGGTTCAAGGTAAATTTGGCCATCAGTAATAGAAATTACATTTGTTGGAATATACGCACTAACATCACCTGCTTGAGTTTCAATTATAGGCAACGCTGTTAACGATCCACCACCAAAATCTTCATTTAATCTGGCAGATCTTTCAAGTAATCTTGAATGTAAATAAAACACATCCCCCGGATAAGCTTCACGCCCCGGAGCTCTTTTTAGTAAAAGTGAAATTTCACGATAAGCAACAGCATGCTTACTTAAATCATCATATACAACTAAAACATCTTGCCCCTTATCCATAAAATACTCACCCATTGCACAACCTGAATATGGAGCAATAAATGATAGTGATGCTGGATCAGATGCACCGGCCACAACTATAATTGTATTTTTCATTGCATCCCGAGCCTCAAGTTCAGCTACAATCTTTGCAATCTTTGATTCTTTTTGTCCAATAGCAACATAAATAGAAACAACTCCTTCATCCTTTTGATTGATAATAGTATCAATAGCAATAGCAGTTTTACCGGTTTGCCTGTCACCAATAATAAGTTCACGTTGACCACGTCCGATAGGAATCATAGAGTCAACAGCCTTAACGCCGGTTTGCAGTGGAGTGTCTACTGATTTACGAGTAATTACACCAGGGGCAATTTTTTCTACTGGATAAAATTTATCGGCCTTAATATCCCCTTTTCCATCAAGAGGTTGACCTAATGGGTTAACAACCCTACCAACTAAACTGTCAGCTACTGGTACCTCTAAAATTTTTCCGGTGGTTTTAACTTGGTCCCCTTCTTTAATATCCTTGAACTCATCCAAGATCATTGCCCCAACTGTATCTTCTTCTAAGTTCAATGCTACACCGTAAATTTCTTTACCGCCTTTGGTAGTGAATTGGACCATTTCAGAAGACATGCAGTCAGAGATACCAGAAATTTTAGCAATACCATCACCAACTTCAATAACGGTTCCAACTGCTTCAACTGAAACCTCTGCTTTAAAATCACTGATTTGTTTCTTCAGTGAATCGATAATGTAATCTTTTTGACTTGACATATCTTTATATTTTTGTTATAATTTAATTTATATAATTTTATATTTGACAATTTAATAGGAGAGAAAAATTAACCACTGGAGGAGGAAATAATGGCAATACACAATATCGGAAGATGCTCAATTTGCAAAAAAAATAAACGATTGGTTCACTCAGCCACGGTATGTGCAGACTGCATAAGAGAAAAACCAGACGATGCGATTGCGCTCTTAGGCCCCAGCCAAACAAACAGCCGAAAACACTTTCTGGCAATTGCCGGAAAACAATTTCAACCTTCGATACAATAAAATACCTCTCCTCTCTGTAAGGGTCCTTCGAGAAAAGCTTCGAAGGGCCTTTTTTATTTTTCTAACCCTTGCTTCAAACTAATTATTTTCTTCCTTAAGCTTCCATCGATGATTGTATCCTTGTGCTTTAAAATAATTCCACCCAAAATCTTTTCATCGATTTTTTGATTTATATTAATTTCTTTTTTATTAAGCCACTTACTAGCGTATTCTTTTAGCAAAGCAACAATCTCTTTATCTAGTTTGTCTGTAGCAATAACCTCCACTTCTGCAATCCCCTTTTTATCATTCCAAGTAATTTCAAAATCTTTAATTACTTTATCAGCTAAATTTAAATCATTATTCTTAGCTAAAAAAGATATAAAGTTTTTTAAAACATCTTGAACTTCCGAAGTATCTGCTTCTTCAATTAATTCATATAACGCTAAGGCGTATTGTTTTGGAGTAACTTTCATAGTTCTATAAATTCTTTACAGTTTCTTCAATTGATTTTTTATCAATACCCGTAGCTTTTTCCTTGGTTAAAACTTTTTCCATTGCTGCAACAACTAATGATCCCATTTCTTTTTTAACTTCTTGAACCATTTTATCTTTTTCATCAGTAATCTGTTCTTTGGCTTTATTTACAATATTTGCTACTTCTTCCTTGGTTTTATTAACGGCATCATCTTTTTGCTTCACGCCGTCTTTTTCTGCTTTTTCTAAAATAGCCATAGCCTCTTGCTTGGCCTTTTGTAATTTCTCATCATATCTAACTTCCATTTCTTTTAACTTTCTACTTATCTCATCAGCATCTTCAATGCTTTTTTTAATCCTGTCTTCCCTTTTTTTCATCATAGCTAAAACCGGATTATATAAAAACTTATATAAAATTAATAATAAAATAATAAAATTTATTATCTGAGCGATTAATAGCGCAGGGTGTATTCCTAATTTTTGTAATAATTCCATACAATATGTTCAGAGATTAATTTTAAAAAGACATAAATTTTTTTCCCGCGAAAAAATTTACTCGAGTCCTCGGCAAAATTCTCCTTATCAAATTTATATTTTCATAATAATGTAGGAGACCAAGCAATTTTGCCTGCGGACGCTTTTAAAAATCAATCTCTTCACCGGGTGATAAAAAAACTATACGAATTTAATTGAAGAAGCAGATTTAGTTGTAAATACAACACCAGTAGGAATGAAAACAGCCAAAAATGAAATAAATTTATTGCCATATGGAGATTATTTTTGGAGATCTCTTACCTCAAAAACTATTGTTTATGATTTAATATATAATC
>CAYNJS010000028.1:0-10364 GCA_964397635.1 uncultured Gammaproteobacteria bacterium | reverse complement strand
TACCTTAAGAGATGTCTTTTTTGTAGAAATTAAGGTTTGGGTTAGAATGTAAGACCACTTTAAATAAACAAAAATTTATAACCCTATAAATAAAAAACTGTAAAATTAATTAAAAATATTAAATATCTAAAATAAAGTGGTGCTGGGTCAAGAGTAACATTTTCCATGTTTATACGTCATCTATATATAGAGGGTTTAATTATTAATGAAAAAAAGAATGTCAAAAGAAAAAAGAAAGGAGGAAAAGAAAGTGGACAGATTTTGGTCAGAATTGTGGAATTTGCTAGCCCCTTCACAAAAGAAAATAAAAATTTTACTGCTTATAACAGCAGTTTTTCAATTAGCTCGATTAATAGGGCCATATTTGCTTAAATTGGTGGTTGATAACCTGGTTACCTTTTCACCAGACAAGATAATTTACCTTTTAACTCTAATTGGGTTAATATTTTTAAGCGAAGAGTTAAATTCCTTTATTTGGTATATAAAAGACAGAAAGATATTTGAGATTTTAATTGGCGTTGAATACTATTTACCGGTTAATGCCCATAAAAAGTTAGTGTCTTTATTTTTGGGTTATCATGAAAAGGAAAACACAGGTAATAAAATAACAAAAATCGAAAGAGGAGTAACCAAAATTATAGAGTTGCTTGGTAATATGTCTTGGGAGGTAGTGCCGACATTAATAGAGCTACTGGTAACCTTGGTTGTGCTTCTAGTTGTCGATTATAGATTTGGATTATCTTTTATGGTTTTTGCCCCACTTTTTATTTTAATTACTTATAGGTCTAATAAAACTCTGCGACCTGTTCGTAAGAAAAGGCACAAAGATTATGAGGTTGCCTCTGGAAAAATGGGCCAGGCAATTATTAATATTAATACTGTAAAGTCTTTTGTTCAGGAAAAAAGAGAAATTAGAGAATACGGAGAAATTAGAAATCAGATAAAATTTAACGAGATTAAAGAATGGAGAAGGATGCTTAATTCTGGGTTAGTTAGAAATTTTGTAATTGACATGGGTAGGAGCACAATACTTCTTTTGGGAGTTTATTTGGCTTGGCAGGGTCAAGTTACTATTGGTACACTTGTTTTCGTAATAACATTGTCAGAGAAAGCTTATTTTTCCCTTTATCGTTTAAGTCGTTTTTATGATCAATTAGAAGAAGGTAAAGAGGCTGTAAATAGATTCGTTGATCTTAATAATGAGAGTCCAGATGTTATAAATCCAGAAAAAGGAATTAAACCAGATTCTATTTTCGGTAAGATAGAATTTAAGGGAGTTAGCTTTGGCTATGAAGATGATAAGTTTAAGGCACTGGACAGTGTTAATTTAAAAATTAATTCCGGGTGCGTTACAGCCTTGGTCGGACCATCTGGTGGAGGAAAGACAACGGTAGCCAGAATGATTTATCGACATTATGATCCTCAGAGTGGAGAAGTATTACTTGATGGTAAAGATTTAAAAAATTATGACTTAACTGGTTTTAGGAAATTTATTTCTATTGTTCCTCAGGAAGTTGAAATTTTTAACTCTAGTGTCAAGGATAATATTTCTTATGCGAATAAAGAAGCTAGTCTTGAAGAGATAAGGGCAGCGGCAAAAATTGCTAATGCCGAGGAATTTATTAATCAGTTACCAGAAGCTTATGATACTTTGGTGGGGGAAAGAGGTATAAAATTTTCTGGTGGGCAAAGACAAAGGGTCGGTATTGCTAGAGCCATTTTAGCTAACCCTAGAATTTTAATTTTTGATGAAGCAACAAGTAATTTGGATAGTTATAGTGAAAAATTAATTCAAGAAGCAATAGAAAGAATTAGTAAAGGACGAACCATGATTATTATTGCCCATAGACTTAGTACTATTAAAAAGGCAGATAAAATTATGGTGCTTGAAGGAGGAAAATTAGTTGAATCGGGTAGTCATTTGGAATTATCAAGATTAGAGGGAGGATTATATGCTAAGTTATTAAAGCTTCAGGAAGTCGGAGACGTTTCGTAAATAGTAATATTCCACAAAAACAGCCGTTAAAATTTAACGGTTGTTTTTAATTTTACAAAAGTTCAGATAAATTGTAATATAAGACTATGGAAAATTTAATGGAAAAATTAAATAAAGAACAATTTGAGGCGGTAACCCAAAAAGATGGACCGCTTTTAATAGTGGCTGGAGCTGGGACAGGTAAGACTTCAGTAATTACCCAAAAGATTGCCTGGCTTATTGAGCAGGGTAATGCTAATACCGAAGAAATTCTAGCTTTAACTTTTACTGAAAAAGCAGCCGGTGAAATGGAAGAGCGGGTCGATAGGTTGTTGCCCATGGGATATCTTGATTTATGGATTTCAACGTTTCATTCTTTTTGTGAGAGGGTTTTAAGAGAGGAAGGTCTTGTTATAGGCTTGCCAATAGACTTTAAGTTATTAAACACAACTGAGGGTTGGATGTTGGTTAAAAAAAACATTGATAAGTTCGATTTAGATTATTATAAGCCACTAGGTAATCCGACTAAATTTATTCATGCGCTTTTAAATCATTTTTCGCGGGCTAAAGACGAGGTGATTGGACCGGAAGATTATTTGGAGTACGCTGAAAAATTAAAACTAGACAGTGATCGAGCAGAATCAACTGGAAACAGTGACGATTTAGAGGAAGACATTTTAAAAACTAAAGAAATAGCAGAAAGTTATCATGTTTATCAAAAATTGCTTTTAGAAAATAATTATTTAGATTTTGGAGATTTAATAAACTATACTTTAAAGCTTTTTAAAAAGAGACCAAAAATTTTAGAAAAATATCAAAAACAATTTAAGTATGTTTTGGTTGATGAGTTTCAGGATACTAACTGGGCCCAGTATGAGTTAATTAAGATGCTTGCTAGTCCAAGAAACAACTTAACAGTAGTGGGAGACGATGATCAATGTTTGCCGGGTAGCGCTAAGATTTTAATTAAGGGCGGAGAAAAAAGAATAGATAATATTAAAAAAGGAGAAGAAGTGGCAACTGCGGTTGGTAAAGGGTATTTGAGTTACAATAAAGTAAATTATGTAAAAAAGAACAATAAGAAAACACGATTATTAACATTTAAAACAGAAAAAGGGCACAAACTTACAGTAACGGATAATCATAAAATGTTTTGCTTTATTCCGTCTTTTTGGCATCATCATGAGGGGGCGGGCAGAAGATATTATTATGTTTATTTAATGCACAAACAAGAATTGGGTTGGCGTTTAGGTATTACTAATGATTTATCTAATAGATTAAAATTAGAAAGATCAGCCGATAAGTTGGTAGCAATTAAATCTTTTGAAACTGAAGAAGAAGCGCGATATAATGAAACTTTATATTCTTTAAAATATGGAATTCCCACTGTTTGTTTTCAAGAAAGGGGGGGAGTAATGACTAAAAGAATGTGGAGTGAAAAGTTATATGAAGAATTAAATGTAGAAGAGGGGGTAAATAAGCTAGCCGATGATTTGGGGGTAAATCTTAAGTATCATCAAGTGTGTTTAGATGGGGTTAATAGAGGTGGCAAAGTAAGGATAAAAATTATTTTGGAGATGTGTTATAGAAATTATCGATCAAAAAATGACAAAAAAGGATTTTTAAAAAATCCTAAAGTGTCACACGTATTAAGAGTAGAGACCAGTCACAAGTCGACTTTGAAAAAGTTGGAATCAATGGGATTTACTTTGAGTAAATCTAAAAAAGACGGCAAGCGATTAAGGATGTCTAGTATAGATTTGTCTTATCTTGGAAAATTAGCATTGAAAATTCAAAGAGAAACAGGGGCAATTATTGAGAATAGAATTAAAATTGGGCGAACAAATATTGCTCATAAAAAAGCCCTTGTGGTTCCAGCCGCCAATGTATTTTGCGGAATGTTTTTACCTATAGTTACAAATAGTGGAATAGTTTATGATCAAATCATTGAAAAAGAAGAAAGTATTAAAAAAACTACAGTTTATGATTTAGAAGTTGATCGAACGCATAATTTTGTAGCTGATGGGGTAGTTGTTCATAATTCTATCTTTCGTTTTCGAGGGGCTTCGATGAGTAATATTTTACAGTTTAAAAAAGATTATCCGGAAAGCAAGAACATAGTTTTAATTAATAATTATCGGAACAATCAAAATATTTTAGATTTATCTTATGACTTTATAAAATTAAATAACCCAAACCGTCTTGAGGTTCAACTTAAGGAAGAAAAAAATAATTTAAATAAAAAGCTAAAGGCCAATGTGGAGGGGCGAGGTAAGATAGAATGTATTAATGCCGAGAGCTTAGATGGAGAAGTTGAAAAAGTTTTAATGAAGATGGCGGAGCTAAAAACCAAAGACGCAGAAGCTAGTTGGAATGATTTTGCTATTTTAGTTCGGGCTAATGATATGGCTAATAATTTTATTCCAACCTTAGAGCGAGAAGGCGTCCCTTATATTTTTTTAGCTTCCAGAGGGCTTTATATAAAACTAATAATAATGAACATAGTTTCTTATTTAAAATTATTGGATAATTATCATGAAGGTTCAGCTATGTATAGAATTTTATCAAATCCAGTTTTTAATTTTAGCCAAAAGGAAATTAGCGATATAAATTATTGGGCAACCAGAAAAACTTTATCACTTTATGAAACATTAAAAACAGCAGCGGGATTTGGTTTTGAAAAAGAAGCCCTAAAAAAGATAAATAAAGTTTTATCGTTAATTGATAAACATACAGAATTAGCCAGATATAAGGGGGTAGCTGAAGTTACATTGCAGTTTTTAAACGATTCAGGTTATTTAAAATATTTAACCGAGAAAGGCGAGCAAGAGGTTCGCGATAATACAAGTTTGCTAAATCAATTTTATAAAAGAATCCAGGAATTCGAAAGAGGCAATGACGATAGAAGCGTGAGAAATTTTTTACATGAACTGGGCATGGAAATAGAATCCGGTGACCAAGGTTCACTTATGCCGGATTTTGAATCCGGACCTGAGGCAATAAAGATTTTAACGGTCCATGCTTCTAAGGGGCTGGAGTTTAAGTATATCTTTATTGTTAATTTAGTTGATAGGAGATTTCCAACCATCGAGCGAAAAGAACCAATACTTTTACCAGATGAATTGGTAAAAGAGATTTTACCAAAAGGCGATATTCATTTAGAAGAAGAAAGGAGGTTATTTTATGTAGCAATGACCAGGGCCAAGAAAGGTTTGTTTTTTAGCTGGGGAGAAGACTATGGTGGGCTTCGAAAGAAAAAACCCTCAAGGTTTTTAACAGAGATTAATTTAGTTGAAAGTAAAAAAGAAAAAGCAGAAACAAAAAATAATTTAGTTGAAAGTAAAAAAGAAAAAGCAGAAGATGAAAAGATTGAGTATAAATTGCCAAGCGCTTTTTCTTTTTCTCAGATAGCAGCTTTTCAAAATTGCCCAAAGCAATATTACTATAACTTTATCTTAAAAATTCCGGTTAAAGGCAAAGCTCAGTTTAGTTTTGGTAAAACTATGCACGGAAGCTTGCAGAGGATCATGGAATTAGTTTTAACCAAGCAAAACAGTTCTCAGGATGATTTATTTTCTGCTCAAAAAGAAAATAAAAAATTTGGAGATTTAATTAACATTAAAGAAATTGAGGAAATTTACGAGGCTTCATGGATAGGTGATTGGTACAGGAGCAAAAAAGAAAAAGAAGAATATTATAAAAAAGGAAAAGATATTTTGAAAGATTTTTACAATAAATATAAAGATGATTTATTGGAAGTCGTTTTTATTGAAAAGGGGTTTAAGTTTAAAGTAGCTGCGGATGAAGTTTATAGCTTTAAAGGTGTAATTGATAGGATTGATGATTTAGGAGATGGTTATAAAATAGTTGACTATAAAACAGGGAAGCCAAAAGAAAAACTAACCTTTGATGAGAAGAAGCAACTTTTAATTTATCAACTAGCAGCTTCAGATTTGTTTGATAAACCGATTAAAAAATTAAGCTTTTATTATTTAGATAATAATAGTGAGATAGAATTTTTAGGCACCGAAAAAGAACTTGAAAAAGTTGAAAGTTTTTTGGGTAATACTATCGAAGAAATTAAAAAAGGTAGTTTTATTGCCAAACCAGGAATGCTTTGTAAATATTGTGACTTTAATACAATTTGTAAAGACCGACAAAAGTAGGTTATTTTTATAAATTTATAAAATTTTAAAAACCTTGTGAATTTGTGCGATCGCACAAATTCACAAGGTTTTTTTAGTTGGGATATTTTACTAAAGATGTTAAAATTTTGAGATTTTCCATTGACAAAAACACCAAAATATGATATAGTTTATTGTTGATCTGATTTTTAAAAATTTTTTAGGTCAGCGTTGAACGTTTTATTATAACCCAAACTGAGCCCTAATTAGGGACAAGGAGGAAACCATGACAAAGGCAGAGGAGAAAAAAAATCTCGGAACAGTCCACGGCTTGAAAGTTGTTGACACTTGGGAGACCAATTATGTTTACGGCCGGATGGCTACAGTGACGATTAATGGAGTTGATCTGTCTATCCAGTTCGGTAAGTCTAAAAGACTTGCTGAGGATGAAGGCGAATTTCTTCCGGCAAAAGTTTTGAAGGCTAAGCATGTCCTTTGGGATTTTACTGAAGAAAAATCCTATTATAAAAGAGGAGTTAGGGGCCATATGTTTTCTTATAAGAATCCTCAAAATGGTGAAATTGAGCATGTTATCGGAATTTACGGGAGATTTCCCGAGGATCATCGTATCGGCATTTGCACTGTCGTTCCTCTCCTTGACCTGGTTAAGGGCACGCCCGTTAAAATGGGCGATCAAATTATTCGCGTCGGTGGACGAACCCTGGAAGAGCTCATGCGGCTCAAAATTAACCTGTGCAAACAGATCGGCAAAAGTTGGGTTCTTAGCCAGGAAGAACAAGCTATGATTCGGATGAAACGAGAAGATGATCAGCGCCTTCATGAGGAAGAAAAGGAACGGCGACTTCAAGAACGGGAAGCCAAGATGCGGTCAATTTTGGATCGTGATAAAGTTACCGTCTTTAATCTTGATGGTAAAAAACTTTACGGATATCCTGTTACCTCTGATGAATATCCAATTTTGCCGAATAAAACACCTGTCGTTGTCTTTTCTGGTGTTACAAAGAAGAATGGTTATCCCGAAGGAGACCCGATTGAAACTTTTTTTGTTTCCAAGGGCAGGATTGCCGGGAAGAAAAAGTCTAGTGGGTTTGAAAAATTCCATCACCAGACAGGGGTATCATGGGATGACCCGACAAACGTCTCAATTGAGGCCGCTTCGATTGTCTTGGTCGTGGATGGCCGCAGAGAGCAGCATTTTATGTTTACTCCGTCTACCTTGGAAGCCCTCCGTCAAACAGGGGTGAATAGCGGCACTATTGTTGCCGTAGAAGAACCGGATGAATCCGGTTGCTATCCTCTTATTTCTCTGAAGGGGGATAAGGTTAAGGAGCTCGGCCGTTATCCTAGGGCTGAAGTGTAAAACAAACCCCGCTGAAGTTTAGCGGGCTATTCAACATAAAAGGCGGAACTGAATAAATCAGTTTCCGCCTTTTCTCTTTTTTGTTTTCTTTTTGTCATCCTGAATTTATTTCAGGATCTCAAGATTCCGGATTACTTATATTTTTAAAAATAATAATAAAAGTCTGGAACAATATTATTTTTTTACAGAAATTTTATCTTCTCCATGCATTATATGTTCAAAATGTTTTTCTTGTTTTACTAACGATAAAATAATTTTCCTTAATTTGTGAGGCCTTCTTACTTCTTTGAAAGCAACTCTTTGGTTAGCGCCTGCTGTTTGGATATGGACTTTACCGTAATCAAAAAAAGTTGGGATTATTCCATGAACCTCAGAGGTTACATCTTGGATTTTTTCTAGTTTATGTTCGCTTACAACCCGAGAAAATAGTCCATGTTGTTCGGTATTTATAATTCTTTTATTAGTAACTATCCAAACGTCCAAATAATAATCAACAAAGTGGGCAAAAAAGAAAAGCCAGATACCCAGATAATAAGAACTAATAAAAAGTATTGCCACTCCCTTAATAATATTCCCTGTAAAAATACCTGGCCAAAGGTTATTAGCCATATTATAAAAAATAACAGGAACACTGGCGGCTAGTATAAATAATAGAATTGTTTTTACAAAAACAAGCCAATGGCGTCTTAATATTAAAATAGCTCTTTCACCCTTTTTTTGTTCCGGAAAATGTTTTATCATACATTTAGTATTATAATTTCACTCCAATTAACTTGAAATATAGCTGCTGCGGTGGTAATTAAAATAAAGAATATCCCAACAAAATAAACAGCGATAGAAGCAATGCCAAGTTTGCTTTTTATGCCAAACCTTAAAATATGGTATAAATTAAAAAAACTAAACAAGACAAAAATGCCAAAAAAGATTAAATAGGGGATGAGGAATAGTGATAAAGAAATACTCATAATTTTCTGTTGAGATATTTGTGATTTTTGAGATAGTCGCGATATTTGAGACAGTAGACTTAAAAGATTATCATAAAAACCCCAAAAGTCTTAAACATCTTAAATATCATAATAAAACATCTGGTGGATTTAGCCCGAGATGACGATAAGCATCTTCGGTGGCAATTCTACCCCGAGGCGTTCTATGAAGAAAGCCAATTTGCATTAAGTATGGTTCATACATTTCCTCAATTGTGTCGGTTTCTTCAAAGGTGGCCGCTGCTAGGGTGTTAACTCCAATTGGTCCACCGCCAAATTTTTCGATTATTGTTTTTAATATTCTTCTGTCAATTTCATCTAGTCCAAGATGATCAACTTCAAGGGCATTTAATGATTCATGGCTAATGTCTTTTGTTAGAGTTCCATCGGCTTTCACTTCAGCAAAGTCCCGAACTCTTTTTAATAATCGATTAGCAATTCTTGGCGTACGTCTGGCACGCTTAGCAATTTCTATGATTGCTTCTGGATATGCTTTAACTTTTAGGATTTTTGAATTTCTTTCTATTATTTTTTCTATATCATTCGGTTCGTAAAAATTTAAGCGATAAATATTACCAAACCTGTCACGAAGAGGGTGGGAGAGCATCCCAACTCTAGTGGTTGCTCCAATAATAGTAAATCTTGGCAGGTCTAATCTAAGCGTTCGGGCCGATGGACCTTTGCCAATAATAATATCAAGGGCGTAATCTTCCATGGCTGGATATAAAATCTCCTCAATGTTTTTGTTTAATCGATGTATTTCATCAATAAATAAAATATCACCTTCTTGAAGGTTAGTTAAAATTGCTGCAAGATCCCCGGTTTTTTCAATAGCTGGTCCGGAAGTAACTTTAATACTGCTTCCCATTTCACTGGCAATAATATGGGCTAGCGTTGTCTTGCCAAGTCCGGGCGGTCCATACAGTAAAACGTGCTCAATTGGCTCTTTTCGGCGCCTAGCGGCTTCCATAAAAATTTCCAGATTTTCCTTTATCTTATTTTGACCAACATATTCATTTAATCTTTTGGGTCGCAAAGAAACTTCAAAAGATTTTTCTTCTTCTTTCTCTTCGGATGAAATTATTTTATTGTCATCGGATTGATTCATAATATTGTCATTCTGAATTTATTTCAGAATCTTTTTTTCGTAGATCCTGAAACGAGTTCAGGATGACAGATTGATTCTAATTAACTTTATTTTATCTGTTTTACCAGAAGTTATTTTAATATTGTCTTTTTGGACATTAAATTCTTTACTTAAAAATTTTATTAATTCTTTATTAGCCTTGCCTTTTTTCGGGGGAGAAGAGATTGATATTTTAATAAAATTATTTTCCATTATTTCTTTAATTTCTGTTTTTGGTTTTCCGGGGTTAACTTTTATTTGCAAGTATATATTTTTATTTTCTTTTAATTCTTTTTTAAATTTCTGTAACATATACTTTAAACTTTTTACTTTAGACTTTCAACTATTGTCTTTATTTTATAATTATTTTCCCAAAACTGCAAGGAAATAAAAAGTCTGGACTTGGAGGGCCCAGACTATAAAGACTGATAATTCAGTCAGGTGATATTGATATTCACCTTTGGATCTCTAAATTCTTTGTGGATTTTTGGTCTCTCTCTTGTTGAGAAAAATTTCCTAAGCGGTTTTTGTAAAAAATAAATAGCTACTGCTATGGCCAGCGGTATACCAGCCACCTCTAATAAAAAGTTTATAAATTCTAATCCTTCGCCTGATTCTAATCTTACCCCTAGTCCTTTGCCTAACATTTTCGTCACCTCCTCTTGTAATGACCGTTTTGTTTTATTATAGCACAATTGGGCAATATTGTCTAACAGGGACTCTTAAATTCTATTTCAAAGCTTAATCGCAGAATTGAAAAAAATGTTAATTTTTT